>JACRBH010000212.1 GCA_016234535.1 Chloroflexota bacterium | reverse complement strand
GGGGGCATGCGATTGTTGCGGAGGCGGGAACGCAGTTTGGAATGATCCCAATCGAAATCGGTTTGACCGACTTCACTGGCGCCGAGGATGGAGACGCCGGGAGGAGCGGAAATGGAATCTGCGCCGGTGACAATGCCCTGATAGGAGGTCAGATCCATCTCGTGGTAGGAGTTCTCGCTGTTGGCGAAGTGGCAGCCGGTGCAGGCTTGTGACCCTTCATACCAAACGCCATTGGCTGTGAACAATGGCAGTATATCCGCTTCGAATGTGCCTTGATAAATGTTTCCATCCACGCCGGTATAATCAAATGGGTCAGATTCGGGTGCGCCCCCATTAACCCAGGCGGCGATTACATCAACAGCTTTTACAGCTGCACCTGGCGCGGTGTTCGATACAGCGACCTCGGGGGCACTAGTCGCCGTTGGCGGCACAGCTGTGGCTGTTGGCGGCTCAGTTGGTGGAGCTGTGGGTAGCGCACCGCTGGCACATGCGCCAATAAGTACGCTTCCCATAAGGATGGTAAGAAGCAGGATAATCTTCCGTTTCATACCATGGGCATCCTTACGAATCGTTGGGTTTTGCATTTCTATTCTCCTTCTCTCTCTTTTTTGGATACGAAAATTTATTACAACTCATTGCTTATATTTTTTCGGCACGCCTCCTCGAAACAATGCAAGATGACTAATAAGGCTGACATTATCTAAGATAAACACAAAAAACAAGATGTCGTTACCAGATAATATAAAGTTGTTATTTTCGATTAGCTTATTGATAAAGTGTAACTTTACAAAAGAGAGACTCCCCGCGACTTATCATAAATAATAATGATTAACTAAATCGGATCGGCTTAAATTCCGCGAACAAGTTTAGTGTCATCTGTTATAAGCGGTAAGTGGCGCGCATTGTAGCATCACCAGGTAATGAAGTCAAATCTTATATTTCACAATCAATGCGGTGATTCTTATGGTGGGTAATCTTGTGATATACACCCGTACTCAAAATATGACTCTTGCACAAGTCCAATCGTTGCGTTGTTCAAATTGGATGTTTGCGACATTGTGCCCCAATCTTTTTATTTCCCGAATTAATAGGGGGAAGATAGTTTCGACTGCCGACCTGATATTGACACTTACACGGTAGCAATTCACTCGAGGAGATTGCCGTTCAATATCTGACCTCTTGGATGTGACCCGGATAAGGAACAGAAACAACGCTTGAACATTTCCCCCGAAAGGAAAAAAGAAAATACATGTCGGCTAAAGATTACCCAAATTGTGCGAAACGAATTGATTAATCTTGGGTTAAGCTAACTATAACTTCGATAGTTAATGGTAATTAAAGGGTTCTGGATAATTATAGGTAAATATTTGTGTCCGCGCGAAGCGGCACAAATGCCCCCAAAAATAGTGACAAATTGTGGAGTATTTGGTAAATTATGTTCGCTTTGTGATGGGGCGGTTTCCGCTCACTTCCATTCTACGCTCTAGAGGAGAGAGAGTATGATACATATTGTGGTAGTGGGAATTCTGGTCATTATCATGGCCATTCTCACGTATGTTGGAGCCAATTCAGTTGGATTGATGCCGGTGCAGGCCAGTGCGCAGGCAGTGCCGATTGATTGGATGTGGGGCTGGCAGGTTGTAGCGATATCATTTTTGTTCGCACTAATCGTAGTGCCGATATTCTACAGTCTTATTGTTTTTCGGCGCAAGAAAGGGGATACTAGTGACGCCGAGCATATCGAAGGCAATACACCTCTGGAAATTACATGGACCGTGATCCCCTTGATTATCGTGGTTGCCTTTGCGTATATGGGTGCCTATTCACTGGGGGAGAGTCGACGAATTACGGACCCAAATGCAATGATTATTAAGGTGACCGCCCGCCAGTTTTCGTGGACGTTTGAATATCCGGAATATGGATTTGTATCAAACGAATTACATCTACCTGTTTGGAAACAGGTAGTACTCAAAATGGAAGCCGTGGATGTAATCCATTCCTTTTGGGTGCCTGAATTTCGTGTTAAGCAGGATGTCGTCCCCGGGCGTGTGACTGAGTACAGAATTACCCCGAATCTAGTAGGATCATATAAAGTCCGTTGCGCAGAATTGTGCGGCTCGAACCATGCTGATATGGAAGGTGCGGTTATTATCAGCACCCAGGCGGACTATGATACATGGGTTGCAGAGCAGGTTGAACTTGCCGCTGCAGCAACACCTGAAGGGCGTGGTAAAAAGCTGATTACCGCCAATGGTTGTATTGGTTGTCATTCTGTTACACCTCAGCCGGGCGTTTCAGCTCCATCATGGTTCGGTTTGTTTGGTTCGCAAGTATTGCTGGCGGATGGTTCAACTGTCACGGCAGATGATGCATACATTACCGAATCAATCCTTGACCCAGCAGCCAAGGAAGTGGAAGGTTATTCACCGACCATCATGAAGCCATTTACCCTGACGCCCGATGAAATCGCCGACATCCTCGCATATATCAAGTCGCTTAAATAATTGGTGGAGGAACTGATAATGAAAAAGATATTTTCCATTCCGCTGATTCGCGGAATTATTTGGCAGGTGATTGGCCTGCTTGTGGGGATCGGAATCGTGGTCGGCATCCGCCTGGCAATGGGATTACCGGCTACCGGTCCTTATCTCGTAACAGAACATGCCTGGGTATTTGGCGGGTTTCTCGGCACGCTCACATTCCTGGCCGGTCATGGTGTGATGGATGGATGGTTCAAGGTCTGGCGTGGTGAGATCGTTTCGGATCATCACGAAGATAAGCCTGGCTGGGAAAAGTATTTTGGACCGTCGCTTGACCACAAAGTGATTGGTATCCAGTATACAGTCACTGGCCTGATTGTTATGATTTTGGGCGGCACATTTGCCCTGATCTTTCGTACGGAGCTTGCGTTTGAAGGGATGCAGTTTCTCCAAAAAGCTCAGTACAACACACTAATGTCCATGCATGGTATTGTCATGATCGTTGTGATCCTGCTTGGGATCGGTGGCATGATGAACTACCTTGTGCCCCTGCTCATTGGTGCGCATGATATGGCTTTCCCGCGTTTGAATTCGTTTGCTTTCTGGATCGTTGTTCCCGCAGCAGTGTGGCTTCTCAGCAGCATGGCCCTCGGCGGAATTGAAACCGGCTGGACGGGCTATCCGCCACTCTCGGCGAACATGAAACTGGTTGGGCAGCAAATGTTCTTCCTGGCTGTGTTCATTGTGGGCTGGTCATCCATTCTTGGCGGCTTAAATCTAATCGCCACTGTTGTTCGAATGCGGGCCAAAGGCATGATCGCCTTCCGCATGCCGATCTTCGTTTGGGCATCGATTGCCACTTCGCTTATCTCGTTGACAGCAACCCAGTTGATCGGCCTCTCATTCCAAATGGTTATGTTCCAGCGACTTTTTGGCATGGGATTTTTTGACCCAAACAAAGGCGGCAACCCGGTCCTTTTCCAGCATCTATTCTGGTTCTACTCACACCCGGCGGTGTACGTGTTCATTTTGCCGGGCTTGGGCATCGTCTCAGAACTATTGCCAGTTTTTACTCGCAAACCCTTATTTGGTTACAGATGGATTGCGATGTCCTCACTTGGAATTGCCCTCGTTGGCTTTCTGGTTTGGGCTCATCATATGTTCACATCCGGTATGAATGAATACTTACGCGTACCGTTTATGTACAGCACGCTTTTGGTAGCCGTTCCAACTGGTGTAAAGTTTTTTTCGTGGACTGCCACAATTTGGAAAGGCAAGATTGATAACCCTGTTCCAACACCCATGTTGTTTACAGTCGGCGCCATTCTGGTGTTTTTATTGGGCGGTCTGACAGGCCCCCCAAATGCGACGGTTTCCACAGACTTGCACCTGCATGATACATATTGGATTGTCGGCCATTTCCACGATACGATGTTTGGCGGATTTATGTTCCCGTTCTTTGCGGCCTTGTACTACTGGTTTCCGAAAGCGACTGGTCGCCGCATGAACGAGACACTGGGTAAAATCCACTTCTGGTTGATGACACCCTCCTTCTTCGTCATGTCTTTGGGAATGATGTACATCGGCCTGCATGGCATGCGCCGCCGCATAGCGGATTACGACCCCGCTATGAATTTTCAGCCAATGCACTTAATCATTACAATCTCAGGCTTCCTGATCGCCCTATCAGTGCTCGTCTTCTTCATTAACTTGATTATCACAATGCGTAAAGGTGAGGTAGCCAGGGGGAACGTTTGGAATTCGCGTTCCCCGGAGTGGCTGGTGGAATCGCCCATGCCCGCTCATAACTATGAGCACCCCTTCGAAGTTGTCGGCGAGCCGTACGATTACGGTCTGTCAGGCTCGAAGTATGTTGAATTCGCAAAACATAAATAAAGGGGAGGAGTCAAATGTCTCACACACAAGATAAAGCTTCTGCTCTCAAACAGGGCATTTTGATCGGCGTATACCTGGCCGTATTGACGCTTCTTGAGTTTTTGGTCGCTGTGTCGTTCATGTCGGTCATGGTGTTGGCTGTGATCGCGCTTGTAAAGGCCGCGTTGGTTGCCTATTACTTTATGCATATCTACAAGCTGAACGCTGAACACGAAGGCAGCCATGATTCTTATGAATATAAGACTGGTACGAACCGCCTTGGCCTCTGGTTGTTCCTGCTCTCAGACTCATTTGTATTTGGCGGCCTGCTTGTCAGCCGCTTCAACCTGCTTGGCATGGAGCGCCCTGAACTCAATCAAATGCTTGGCCTGGGTGTGACCTGCGTCCTGCTTCTCTCATCCTTCTTTATGAACCGGGCTGAGACTTCCATTGCACATGGCGACACAAAAGGATTCCTAAATGGGACCCTGATAACCATCGTGCTTGGTGTAGCGTTTCTAGTTGGTGTTGTTGGTGTAGAGTGGCGCCTGGCAAAACTTGCGGATGTCATTGTCAACAAGGATGTATCTGGGGGCATCTTCTACATGATGACCGGTATGCATGCCTTCCATGTACTAACAGGCGTGATTTTTCTCTTTTTGGTCTGGAGAAACGGCCGCAAGGGATACTTTACCCAGGAACAGCATTGGGGTGTCGAAGCTGCCGCAGTTTACTGGCACTTTGTAGACCTCGTGTGGATTTTCTTCTACCCGGCTTTGTATCTCATCGGCAAGTTGATCGTGTAATAGCCCTCGCCGCCGAATCTGGCGGCGAGTTTTATTGATTGGCAATCAACTATGATTTCTGGTATAAGTGAATAAGGAAAGAATATAATCGGGGCGGCCTCAGGGTCGCCCCGATTTGGAGTGTTAAATGAATGGATAGAAAGATTCTTTGGGTTGGTTTTACGTCCCTAGCTATTGTCATCACGGCCGCGTTCTTAACATTATTGTTTGCGAAGTCAGATCACTTTCGCGGCACTGCCTATAACGAGCCGTATCCGCTCGCATCGGACTTTGAATTGACCCATGCCAGTGGGGAAGTCTTTCACCTCAGTGACCAGCGCAGCAGGATCGTTTTGCTCTTCTTTGGCTACACATTCTGCCCGGACGTTTGCCCCGCAACTTTGGCTGAATTGAATACAGCTTTGAACAATATCCCTGATGGAGCGGATTTGGTTCAAGTGGTATTTGTCTCGGTGGACCCGGACCGCGATACCCCGCAAATTACCCAGGAATACGTCACACGTTTCAACCCATCCTTCATCGGGTTGAGCGGCCCAATGGATGACCTTGAAAAGATATGGCAGGATTATGATATCTTTCGCGAAGTCGTCAAAACTGATTCTGGATTGGCCACAGTAAACCACACAGCGCGAGTCTTGTTGATTGATAAAGACGGCAATATGCGTCTCTCCTATGCTTTTGGAACTCCTGTTGAGGATATTGTCTTTGATCTAAAATTATTGCTGGAGGCATCCAGGTGAATTTCACTTTCAAACGTATTCTTGCGTCTTTTCTGATCGGCATTGTGCTTGCAGGCATCACCAGTGAAGTTGCATATAGACTTCTAAAACGCGAGAATCGCGAGCCCAGCCAGATTCAGCTGGTGATACCGGCCGGTACGGCAAAATTGGTTAGTGAGGGAGGCGCTCCGCCGGAAATTCCCAATGACTTGAATCTTGTAGTTGGGGATGTGCTTATGGTTGTGAATCGCGACGAAGTTGACCACCAACTGGGCCCATTATGGATTCCAGCCGGAGCCTCCGCCAGCATGGACCTTGGCGCAGAAGAAAGTTACATGCTCGATTGTTCCTTTCAACCGGGAAAATACCAGGGCATTGAAGTAAAACAACCGGTTACATGGAGCACCCGCTTAACAGGTATTCTATTTTCCGGGTTTCCGCTTGGCGCATTGTTCGCGATTTACAGCGGCCTGATTCCTTCCAAAAAGAAAAAGGAATCAAAAGCATGATTTTGCGGAAGATGCTTTCGCGCAAATGGTTTTTGACGACCCTGCTGGTTTTGGCGGGCACGGCGTTTTGCATTCGTCTCGGCATCTGGCAATTGGATCGTCTGGAACAACGCCGGATATTCAATACGCAGGTTCAATCCATGCGCGCCGCAGAGATGCTGGATCTTAATAAGGATTTCCCGGCGGATATCTCATCGATGGAGTGGCGAACAGTTACTGTCACTGGTGAATATGACTTTGAGAATCAAGTAATATTGCGGAATCAGTATAATGGAGATCAATTCGGATATCACCTGATCACTCCGCTTCTTTTCGACGGGGAAGCTGTTCTGGTGGACCGCGGCTGGATCCCAGCTGACGGAGACTCCGCGCCCGCACGCGATGCATGGCGAAAATATGACGAGGCCGGGCAGGTCACCGTCACAGGGCAGATCAGGCTTGGGTCCGGCAAACCAGCTTTCGGCGGAGTCGCAGACCCGGAATTTAATCCGGAGCAGCCCCGTCTGGATGCGTGGAATAATCTTGATGTAGCGCGTATTGCAACGCAAAGTCCATATCCGATTTTGCCTGTGTATATTCAGCCGAATGCAGATAAAAATGACCTGGTGCCGCCGATCCCATTTCAGCCCGATGTGGATTTGACCGAAGGCTCGCATTCTGGTTATGCATTGCAATGGTTTACGTTTGCCGCAATTTTGTTTGTGGGCTATCCATTCTTTCTACGAAAACAGGATTAGCAAAAATGAAGTATTCTCTGCGATCATCTTTTTCCCGTTTGGTTCTGGTGCTGTTTTTGATCGTGCTGGCGTTGACCATCGTGGGGCGTATTGTTACGGTAACAGGCGCATGGGCATATTGTTTGGGCTGGCCTATCTGTGTGCCAACTTATTCTTTGGGATATTTGAAACTGGCGCACCTTGCCCTGGTTGGCGTGGCTTCCGCAGTCATGGTGCTTGTTTTACGAAAAGCCTGGCGTGAACAACGCGACCAAAACTTGCTTCTCCCGCTAACCACTGTGACAGGTGTGTTGTTCTTTGGACAGGCTTTCATTGGGGCAATTGAAGTAACGCGCGCTTATCCTTTGCATTTGGTGATCCTGCATGGCATGACCGCGATTGCGTTATGGATCTCGTTAGGCGCATTGGTTTTTACATCCGGGATACTGGCCAAAGATACAACCGAAGTTATTATATTTAATCATCGCCAGCGCGCAAAGGATTTCCTTATTCTTTCAAAGCCGATCATTGTGGCATTGTTGCTGGTGACGACGTATAGCGGTCTGGTGGCGGGCAGTAAAGCCATGCCTTCCGCATCGTTGACTTTTTGGACGTTGCTCGGCGGTACATTGGCGGCGGCAGGTTCGAGCGCATTGAATCAATATATTGACCGTGAGTTGGATAAGAACATGCAGCGCACGGCGAAACGTCCGCTTGCGGATGGACGATTGACAGCGGCGGAGGGATTATCGTACGGCCTCGCGCTCTCTTTGATTAGTTATTATGTGATGGCGGGATATGTCAATTTACTTGCGGCTTTGTTATCGCTGGCGGGAATTTTTTATTATGTGATCTTCTATAGCGTGTGGCTTAAGAAAGCCACTGTGCAAAACATCGTCATTGGCGGCGGAGCAGGTGCGATTCCCCCGATGGTAGGTTGGGCTGCGGCGACAGGTCACCTTGGCCTTGCGGCATGGATTCTCTTTGCAATTGTATTCATGTGGACTCCTCCGCATTTTTGGGCGCTGGCAATTGTCCGTATGAAGGATTATGAAAAGGCCGGTGTCCCCATGATGCCGGTGGTTCATGGCGAAGAGAAGACCCGCCGGCATATTTTGGTTTATACGATTGAGTTGATTGCCGTGACCTTGCTGCTTCCGATCTTCAATTTGGCAGGGACAATTTATCTGGTCTCAGCTTTGGTCTTGGGCGGATTCCTGCTTTACGCCGCGTGGCGTGTTTTCAAGGTCGGCGGGAACAAGGTGGCGTGGACGATGTATAGATGGTCGAGCATGTATCTGGCGTTTATATTTTTGGCGATCATGATAGATGCGGTGGTGATGTGAAAATTTTCGCGTTACGTCAACGACTGCCAATTTCAAGCGGGAGTTTGAAATCAAAGGAGGTATAAAACTAACGACAGGGCGTTTCAATCCGGCCTGTGACATTTTCAAATTTATAATAATGTTTCAGCGAGGAATAGTAAAGCCTGTCGTCCAGTAGTGGTAAGCCAGCTTCGAAGTAATGGTTCAATATGATACGAAAAGAATTAACAGGCGTGACAGTCTGGTATAAATTTTCACCCCCGCCATTTGGAAGATAATAGGCGTTTAGAATCGAAAAACGTTCACGTATGCAAGTATTTGCAGACGAACTGGAATCTAAAAGTAAGCCCGAGCCATGATCGCCTTGAATAATAATAATGGGTGGGATGTCAGATCGGGCTAGTATTTTTTCCACAGCATCTTGCATGAGCAGACTGATGTATTCAACCTGTCCTTGATACCCATTCCTGTATTCATCAGGGGTTCCCGTAAAAAGGCTTCCGTCAAAACCATTGCACTCGCCCCGGACAGTTAAATCTCCTTTGGGTCCAAATATAAACGGCGGATGCGGCGACATAATATGTGCAAAAACAAATTGCGGACCGGACATGTAGGGAATAACAGCAAGATTTGTAAAAATATTGTGAATGCTGCCCTGGTGTCCAATACATGAAAAGGGGCTGAATAAATTGTTAAGTCTTTCGCCATACATCCGCAAGGCGGAACTTGTAATCAATAATCCCTCTAGGTCATTTACAATATTTGGACGGTAGGTAATGTAATAATCCGCATCCGGGATCATGGTGTGACCGCTGCCTGTTTGGAATGCCACGCTTTGGTATCCATGTTCTTTAAGAAAGGCGCGCAATCTGCTGTGTCTGATCATTTCTGCTGTCGGTTCGAGACTTTGATAATCCTCGCTTATGCCGCCACCAATGCTATTTATATAATCCATATTAAGCGAAGATGCCAAAGATAAGGTAGTGTAGGCGTAATTGCTGTGGCTGTCTGTGGCTATTACGAACCCTTTGTCTTCAAGAAAGGAAATAAATTGTGAGTTGTCGTAATCGTATATTTCCTGCAAGATATCCGAACGCCCATATCCATCAAGTATGATGTAATAAATGTCGGGCAGTGTGTTGTCAATATGGCTTGAGACTGTCAGTGGTGAAGAATCCTTCAATGAAGGAAGCTGATCAACATTCCCGTCTTTTCCTGGCTGGATAAGGTAAATAATGATTTGAAATGCAGGCAGAACGAGCAATAAAGCGGATATTAAGTTAAGTGTATTTGTGAACGCGTACAGATCCCGTATTTTCCATTTAAGTGCTATTCCAAGAAATAGAAAAACAAGCCACAAACTTCCAAGCGCAATATGGGATATTGTTTGGGATATGGCGGATTCCAAGAAACGGTGTACATGTCCATAAGAAAAGAACAAGGCTAGAATCAAGGAAGCTGAAATTGCCCCTTGTTGAAAGTTTTTCGAGACAACCCTTAATAAAAAAAACAGGACAGTTGCCAGCGCAAGTGAAATAAGCAGCGGGCGTATGGACTGTACAACAGATACCTGTTTGAGATTTGCCGCAAGAATGTACAGGGTGGGATAAATTGCGAAAAGAAAAGGGTGAAAGACCAGATTTGTTTTAGTTTTCATTTTTGACTACCAGATTAGTTTAAGTTTTAGATACGGGACAAGAATCTTCCAATTGGGAATAGGCACCATGCAGAAGCATTTTTTATTTTTGCATGTTGTTTCCCCTCCTTGTTAGTTAATGCCGCATTTATTTCTGACAGACCTTGTAATGTCGATAAAATCATAGGGGACATCGAATAGGGAATAATAGGTCTTGTCGTCCAGCAGTTCAAAATTCCCGTTTAGATATGTATTGAAAATAATGCGAAAGGTGTTGATGGGTGAAATAGACTCATACAGCAGGCCGTTTTTCCCTTCAGGAAAATAATAAGCGTTCAAAATGGACGCGCGTTCCCATAAACAACTGTCGGGCGTGTCGCCCTGTTGTAAAAGCAAATACCCCGGCCCATGATCCCCCTGGATGACAATCACAGGCGGCGTTTTGGATTTTTCCAGAATGCTGTCGATCACACCAAGGATTTGTTTGTTGATGTAATCAACCTGTCCGGTATATCCATCAATATATAGCTGGGAATTGGATACAAATGACGCCCCATCTCCTGTTACGTATGGGTAGCTCGGGCGTATGGGCGCTCCGTTGCCACCCAGCACAAAGGGAGGATGCGGCACAATCAGGTGCGCAAAAACAAATTTGGGACCGGGGATATTCGGAACATATGAAAGATTTTCCAATGCTCCGGTAATAAATCTGCGGTGAACTGAATAACCCGCAACCGGGAAAATATCCTGCAGGGATTTTGTAAATGGTAATTCGGGTTCGTACAACACATTAAGGGCGGTAGTGCTGTAAAACCACATCTCAAATAGATTTGGATGTGTTTTGAATGGGGATAGAAAATAATCGGCGTCGTAAAATCTGGTAAAGGCGCTTCCGCTATCGACCAAAACAAATTTGTATCCGGCGCTTTCCAGCAGGCGGCGGGCGCGGTTGTTCCCTGCCAGTTCAAAAAGGGGAATTCGATTGATTGACTTGGGGCCAGCCAGATCCGTGGTGAAATTGATATATTCCATGTTTAGGGCGGACGTGACGGAGAGCGACGTCCTCAGGTAATTGCTTTGGCTCTCATTTCCAACATAAAACCCTCGCTCGGTTAATGCGTTTGTAAATGGCGAATTATCATGGTTGTAAATGGTTTGCAATACATCGGCCCGTCCGTATCCGTCAAGGATGATGTAGTAGATATCCGGCGGATTCGGGGATGATAATGACTGGGGCGATTCGCCTTGGGCAATATAACTGGACCAGGGCTGCGGGGCGTCATCCATGGCGGCGTACCAAAACTTCCCAATGTTAATTAATGGAAGCAGAACCATAATGATCGACACGTAGTTTAGGTATTCGGCTGTGTACTTTTTTCTGGCGGGATTCATGTGCTTTTCCCAGACTCCCCGATTCCCAAGGATCACAATGGTTATCACAGCGAAGAGTAATAGAACCCGATGATAGGCCTCATCCAGTCCTTTGAAGAACGTCCCTTCGATCACTCTGTAGGATATTTCCGATGCTGAAAAAAAGAATACGGAAAAACCGATGATGAATGCTGCGCGGTCGCGGTCTTTTATAAATCTTTCCAGCAAAATGAGGAGGGCGTAAGTGAAGATCAGGGCGATCATTACCGGTCGTATGATTTCCGATGGAAGAATCTCGGTCAGGTTTCGAGAGTATAGCCCGATAATCGGATAGAGCGAAAAAAGAATTGGATAGATAATTATGTTCTTTTTCATTTATTTGTTTTCCTGTCTGGTAAAAATATATACTCGTAAATCATCCCATTGTTCCACACCCTCAAGCGCGAAATTGCTCTGTAGATAGATTAAATGCGGGTGACTTTCATATCCAAGTTCGATGTATCGGTCTATGTGCCGTTGAAAGACTATCAGCCATACACGCCCTGCTTTTGAAGTTGCATTTTCGATGGATTGCTTCGCAACCAGACCTAATATTTCCTGCGTGGCGATTGCCAGAGTGTCTGTGCCGCTTCCGGCGGGGTCGGCAATATAGTCTTGTGATATTTCAGGATTGTAATATGCGGATGGCAGCAGTGTGTTTTTGTTGGCATGAATAATAATATCGCCTTCCTGGAGTCTTTTTTGAATACTTTCGTTCAGAGCCTTGTATGGTCCATATGGGAAACTTTTATAAGCAACATGCTGGTAAAGCCCAACAATAGAGGCCGCGACGATAAAAAAAAGAATGAGGGCCTGGATTGCGCGTGGTAATTTTGTCTTTGTACAAGCCCATGCCAGCCAGATACAAAATATTGCATGAGACGGAAGCAAGGCGCGCTCCACATACAGGGCGGATATTTGCGATACCAGCCAGAGCAATAGTGATGGCACAAATGATAGATAGCCAAGCCAAAGCCCCTTACGAGCTTCGGGAAAGTTGTTTTTGGCAGTGCGAAAGGTTTGATAGGTTGCGAGGGTGATGGACAAGGTGGCAAGCAACAAACCAGGCAGAAGTAATCCATCAGGAAGGGGCAGGTGAGGGACGTAGATCAGAATCAGTGTGAAGAGCTTTTCGACGCCCGGTCGCTCGATCCAAAAGCCGCTGGTTACTTTTGAGAGTTGCGCGGGGAGATGAATTAACCAGGGCAGATACAGGATGATCGAGGCGAATCCAGCCAAAGTTAAAGAGCGAAGCGTTTTCCAATCCTTTTGAAAGATTGGCGTGAGCGCTAGTGGAATCAAATAAAAGGCGGCGAGATTGTGTGTGTACTGCGCAAGTGCGGCAGCGACACTGAATAGAATCCACTGGCGTTTGAGGAAGGCAAGCGTTGTGAGACATAGCCAGAACGTTAGCAAAACGTACATGCGGATTTCCTGCCCATAGTGGATTTGAAATGGCAGGATGGCTGTTACAAATGCGGCGGCAAGCGCTGTGGGTGGGTCGAATAAATGCTTGGCAATCAAATAAGTATACAGAATAATTCCAAGCGAAAGGATAATGGAAAGCATTCTGGCGGCGATCAATGAATTGCCAAACACCTGCATCCAGCCCCATAGCATGAAGTAATATACAGGCGGATGCTCTTCAGCAGCGGACGAATCTGAATCGCTGGCGAGTGTGCCGTGCAGAATCGCGGATGGCCCTTTCTCTGAGAGCAGAATCGAAAAGGCTTCGTCGTACCAAATGGGGCGCGAAGAAATTCCAGCCAGCCTGATGGCGAAGGCGAGAAATAGAATCAAGATGAGCTTTGATTTTTGATTTTGGAGGAATGAAGTCATGATTGAGGATGAAAATTATTTCCGTAGAATAATCGCTGTGTCGTCCTTATAAAGAACGCGCCAGTGGTATTCGGATTCCAGGGTTTGCGCCAGAGCGGATTCATTTTCTATGATTGCCCACTCGATATTATGCTTCTCGAAAATAACCTGCCAACCCTCCTGTAGCGTAATCACAATTTCATACTGCAAGGTTACATCCCCTCGGGTATCAGCCATGCTGTCTATAAAAGTTAACTGCCCGGGCCACAAGTGAAAATCAAGATACCCCCCCCAATTGAGTTCATTAAACATTTTTCCCTGTTGAGGATTTTTCTCGAGCCATTCAACGGCTTGAACCGGGAAAACAGATGGGCTGAACTGATAGAATTTTTGTACCGTTTGATTCGTGATCACCAACGCGCTGAGAATGATGGTCGCGGCTACAGGCCAGAAAATCCCTTTGAGCTGGCTTTCAATGTTACGCAGAATATTTTCGAGCCGATCCACGATGCGAATGTTTCTGGCGTTGCCAAGCGCCTCCGCCAATACAAAGGGGATTGTCACTCCGTACAGGTGAATGTTGCGAAATGCGATCAGGCTCATGGCGCTGAAGCCCGCGATAAGCAATCCCTGCCCGGCCGATAATTTCTCTTTTTTGACCGCCAATAGAAATATGGAAAAGATCAACAAACCAAAGAGGATTCGCAGTTCTGGCATTTGGAAGTTTGGCGCGTTGGCTTCCAGCATTCGTGACATTAAATATTGATTGTTGACAAAGCCCAAGATGCTTAGCCACGGACCGGCACCGCCGGGGTTGATGAAACTGGCAATGGCAGATAAAAGAAACGCCAGCCAGATATTTTTACCAACGGTCAGACTCGCTTTTGCAGGATCGAGCAAATAGTCAATGATCCACCCGACGGAGTATGCCAGCAAAACCAAAATGCCCGCGATGAACTCTCCATGTACATTGCTCCAGGCCAGCATAAAGACTGGGAAGCGCCAGAGAGGAATTTTTTCACCCCGTCTTAAATCATCCGCCCAGACAAGCCAGATTGCCAACAAGAGCATGGATATAAGATGCGGGCGCGTTGCCCAATTCAGGGACGTGGCGAGCGCGCCCCATCCTACAAGGATGAGCACCGGTAATCGCAGACTTAATCTGATTGACGCCTTGCTGTATAACAAGGTAAATGTGGATGCCGTTAGGAATGCTGAAAGCGCGATAATGCCTGCCAGGCCCGCAATCGAGTAAATTGCGTAGAACACTACGTCAGCCAGCCATTCGTGTGAGACGTATGGCTGATTTAGATACGGGTGAATGAATTTCTCAACGGTCAGGAATGACCGGGTTTCCAGAACATATTTCCCAGTCAGGAGGTGACGCGAAAAATCCCCATCCAGGTTGATCATTCTTTGTCCGAGCAGGAGAGTCGCGATGAAAATGGAGATAAAAAAGATGTCCTGTAATCTGGGAAGTAATCGTTGCGGGAGGTTTGAGTTCATGCGGAAGACCTGTCATTTCAATTTTGTATTTAAGATGCTTAGGAAGAAACTGGCAAAAAAGATTTGAAACCCCAGTGTGAAAAGTACAGCCCCGGGAATGACCAGACGCATGGAGAATGTCGGGTCAATTGGGCCGAAAAGATTCTTGCTCCAATAAATTAATGCCCCAACGGAACTCGCAAAACCAAGCAGGATCATGCTGAGGCTGAGGATGATTCCTCTTTCGAGGCCGATGCCCTTGATCAGTTTGTCGGTCAGATTGTCTTTCGGCAGCAATCCTGAATTGACGCCGAAAACATAGGTGAATAGGGAAAATAAAATTGATTGCACGCCCATGATGATCAAGAGGGAGGCATACATCAGTGTGTTGATGTCCAGCGTAAGCCCGCCAATTTTCAACGGGGCGGGGAGAAGAAGCGCAGAGCCGAGAATGCCCAAAACAGTCAGCAGGATGCCCGGGTAAAAAAACAACCAGCGCGGACTGTATAAAAGCAGAAAGCGCAGATGTCTCCAGCCGTCTGACCAGGTGCGTAGGTGAGGTGGGCGGGTGCGCCCATCGGGATATAAAATGGTGGGAACCTCCTTGATCTTCAAGCCCTTCATGGTGGCTTTTACGATCATCTCACTGGCGAATTCCATGCCCGTGGTTTGCAGGTTCAGAGACAGGAGCGCGTCTTTTCTAAAACCGCGCAGGCCGCAATGAAAATCCCCGATGTCGCTTTTGAAAAATAACCGGGCCAGCCAGCTCAAGACGGGGTTGCCAAGATAGCGGTGCAGGAAAGGCATGGCGCCGGGCCTGATCCCGCCTTGAAAACGGTTGCCCATGACCAGGTCATAGCCTTCCCCGAGCGCGTTGACGAAATCCTGCAGGTTGGAAAAATCATAGCTGTCGTCAGCATCCCCCATAATGATGTATTCGCTTTGCGCTTCTTTAATTCCGCCCATCAGGGCGCTGCCATATCCTTTTGATTCTACGTGAACAACTCTTGCGCCTGCGCGTTCGGCAATTTCCTGCGAGCCATCCACGCTGCCGTTATCGGCAATGACGATTTCTCCTGCAGCCTGGTGGGTTGATAGAAATTGCTGCGCCTTTTTTATACAAGTTTCCAATGTTTCGGCTTCGTTTAAACAAGGCATGACAATGGAGAGGCTTAATTTATTTTTCATAAGGGGTGGCCGGATTATTTGTGCGGTTTTTGAATACCTTTCATATTGTAGCAGAAAAAGAAAAAGCCCCTGATGAAACATCAGAGGCTTGAGTTCTATTCACCCAGATAATCGCGCAGTTTCCTGCGGATGGATGGATGGCGCAGGCGGCTCAATGCCTGCGCTTCGATCTGCCTCACGCGTTCGCGGGTGACCCCCATCTTGCGGCCCACTTCTTCGAGCGTGTAGGCTTGACCATCGAGCAGGCCGTAGCGTAATTGCAAAATCCGCACTTCACGCGGCGGAAGGCCGTTCAACACTTCGCCGAGATGCTCGCGCAGAAGATTGTAGGTGGCTGTTTCATCGGGCGGGGGAGCCTCATCGTCTTCGATGAAATCACCGAGTACTGAATCTTCTTCATCATCGGTAGGCGTTTCCAATGAAAGCGGACGACGCGCCACCTGAATCATGTTTTCGATCTTTTTCGGCGGCACATCCAATGCGACGGCTAATTCATCCACACTGGGTTCGCGGCCAAGTCTCTGAGTGAGTTGATGCTGAACGCGCAGGAGTTTGTTGATCTGATCGCCCATATGGACCGGCACGCGGATGGTGCGTCCCTGATCTGCGATGGCGCGGGTAACTGCCTGACGGATCCACCACGTGGCGTACGTGGAAAATTTATGTCCGCGGCGGTAATCGAATTTTTTCGTCGCGCGGATCAAACCAATATTGCCTTCCTGAATCAAGTCCAGGAATGGAACGCCGCGCCCCATATATTTCTTCGCAACGGAGATCACGAGGCGGGAGTTTGCGGTAATGAGATGTTCGCGCCCGGCCCAGCCGTCTTCGATGGATTGGCGAAGTTCAAGCCTGTGTTTTGGAGAGACATTCCCTTGCGCAAGTTCCTCGCGGGCTGAGCGTCCCCGCTCGATGCGCTGCGCCAACTGGACTTCCTCAACCGCTGTCAACAACGGTACGCGGCTGACCTCTTTAAGATATAAGCCAATCGTATCGTCAGTGTCGATATTTGCCAGATAATCGTCCAGAGCGGGGTCGATCTCCGGCTCTTCGACTTCTCCGCTTTCCTCGACTGCAACCAGTTCATCTTCTGTTGGCTCAGGAGTGAGGGTATCTTCCTGGAAGGGAATACCCGCACTTAATAAAGCTGAAAATGCTTCCTCCAATTGCTCAACATCCTGTTCCGCTTCAGGGAAGAAGTGCAGGATGTCATCCAATGTTACGTAGGACTTTTGGCGGCCTAATTCGATCAGCCGCGCAATGGCTGGAAATTCTTCTTCATCGTCAATCAAAATTTTCTCTACATCCATTTAAACATCCATCTTTCAATAATATTTGCTGACAAACTTCAAAATCAGGATACACTTTTTTATTTTCAAAAGCAATACCCTTTCACATTTCAGATGCCTTGCAATGATTTTGTATTACGTAAATCATAAAAGCCTTGGAGGTAATCAGACGAGGCCAAAAGGCAAATTTCATGTGTCGTTTGCCTTTTGGCCTGCCAGCATGGCTCTATATGAATCAAGTATCTTTTATAAACCCCTTAAGGTGTTGGGGTTACGCTCGAATCGGGAACAGGCGCCTCAGTGGGGGGAAGCGGGGAAGGCGTCGGCGTGTTCAAGTAGGGTGGAAAAAATGCGAGCTGCGTCAGCGCGTCAATGCCACTGAGTCCCACGATCATCATTTTCTTTTTGTCCAGGCGCACATAATAGCCGCTGTTGGTTGGCGTGCTGTCGCCGATTTCGAGAGTGTGTGTTTCTCCATCCGCAAAGCCAATGGTGATGATGTAACCCGGCGCATCGAAACCGAAGATGGATGGATCGCCATCGACTGTGCTGATGACCTGTAAAGCGGATAGCTGCGATGCCGCCGCTTCAGTCGAACTTTGGTCTGCCTCAGTCTCAATGGGCAGTTCCAGCGCCCAAACATTGTTCGCATCCCGCGCCACTCTGATAGTTTCCCCCGTTGACGGTTTGACCTCGATGCTGTTCGCGATGCCATCTGATTCATTGAATACAAATGCGACACCGACTGTGGGTGTAGTGTCTGCGGGTTCGGTTTCCTTTTTATTATTCAAATAATAAACTGCGCCGACCATTAATGCGAATATGACCAGCACGATCCATGTCTGACTCTTGATCTTCATGCGCTAACCTCTCTTGCGGCGTGACAGCCACGAAGATATACCCGCAAACACAATCATGCCCGGCAGAACGAATACCGACACAATCACCAGAACGAGGAACCTGCCCTGCGTTGGCGGAATATATGCGCGGGGAGTTTGCGTGCGCGGCGTGATGTTGATCAGGCTTTCCTGTTCTGCGGCCCAGTCCACGGAATTGATGAACATGTTGCCATTGCCGTACGCATCGAAGACTTGATCTGTGGCGTACAGTGAATTGCCGAACACAACGACACGTCCCTGTGTGGCGGTGTTCTCGCCGACCACAGCAAGATTTAATGGTCCGGGATTATCTTTTTCAGGTGAAAACTCCGGTGTTTCATTTGAAACAAGCTCGGTCTCGCCCCATGAATTTTCAGTGGTCATGATGATGGGAGTCAGGGTCACGTTTTCCGGTGCCGTTCCAACGCTGATGCTCCGCGCCTGGGGCAGGATCACAATGTAGTTCTGAGTCAAATTCTGTGTAATCGGGTGTTGACCTATTTGTGAAGAGACAGCTTGCAGCGGGTTTTGCGTATTCACAAGATCGATCACAATGTCATTGTTAAGGGTGATGCCCCAATCGGAAGTTAAGTATTCGGCGAGAGGATCGGGAGAATCGCCGAATTCAGTTATTGCATTGGGGTTTTCCATCACAACCAGTGAACCGCCTGCATCCACATATTTTTTGAGAAGGGAGACTTCTGAACCTGCCAGTGGTTTCAACGGCCCGCCAATAATGATCGTGAGCGCATCTTCAGGGATGACGTTTGTGGAAAGCAAATTGAGTGTCTTGACCGTGTAATTCTTTGATTCCAATGTGGAGTTGGCGATGGAAAAACTTATTTCGCCGCCGGCAGAAAGCGATGGCTCGCCATGTCCTTGAAGGAAGTAGACCACGCGCGCTTCCGGGCTGATCAGGCGGATCAATGCGCGGGTGAGCTCGCTTTCAGATGCGGAGGGTGCAATTTCCTTTGTTTCGCCCATCTGGAGCAATATCTTGCCGTCGCCGGTGATGCCGGCTTCGCGCGCAGCCAGTGGATCCTGGTCGGGGTCCACAAATTTGTAATCGAAATTGCCTTTGCTGTTTGTCTTGAATTTCAGCAAAAGTTCTTCCGCGCTGGCGGAATTTAGGTTTATGGAATAGAACGCGGTTGCTGTTACTTTGCCGGGCAGGGTGGCCAGAGCTTGCAGGGTTTCAGGCGCAAGTGTATTGGATTTATCTTCAGTTAAATCCCAGGGCGCGCCGAGAAAATCCGGGTTCTGGTAGGCGAGCATATTTGCGACAAAGATGATGCCGACAAATGCCACAGTCATGATCAATGAATTTGAGCCGTACCGTGCCTGGCGTCCAGTAAAGAAGCGGCGGACTGTGTCTGGTGTCATCAATGTATAAGCGGCCAATCCAATTACGAGTACGCCGATGCTGATCTGAAGGGCAAGGTTGAGGGAATCGGCATTATCGAGCGTGAACATATTGATTGCGAGCATGCCTTTGGCGATCCCGATCAGGCCTGTTGAAAGACAGCCAAGTGCTGCAAGGATCAGGCCAATGAAGGCGTACTGCGCGGCGGTGTTTTTCTGCTTCTTAGCCATTTTAGCGCCATCTCCGAATTTCAATTGCGGTGGAGCCGACGAACAGGCCCAGCGCAGTGAGACTTACATAGTAAACAATATCTCCCAAATTGATTGTGCCGCTGTTCATGGATTGGGAAAAATGTGTGGACAGGCTGAGATAGTTGAACACATCTCCGCCCTGTTGAAGGATTCCAGCAGGCAGGCTGATCATGAACCACAGGAAGAAGAACAATCCGAGTGTGGTGAAGAAGGCTGCAAATTGATTTGTGAAAATAGCCGAGATGCCCACGCCTAATCCAAGCAGCGCAGAGCACACCAGGATCAAGCCGATATATGATGAAATCATCACCCGCCAGTCAATTCCGGGATCGACGTAATTATTCATGATGATTGGGAATACAAGTGTGATGGCGGCCAGCGAGAGAACGAACATAAAAGCTCCCAGCCATTTCCCAGCAACAAGTTCGAAATCGCGGAGCGGGGCTGTCAGCAGAAGTTCGAGCGTGCCCATGCGCGCTTCATCTGACAGCAGGCGCATCGTCAGCGCCGGGCTGAGGAAGATCATCAGGAACACGAACAGCCAGTTGATTGGTGCGCTCTCGGGGGCGGGTCCGCCCATGCCGGCTGACTGTGCGCTGAAATACATGATCAAGGCAAAGTAGATGCCCAACGGAAAAAGAATGGCGAACGCGACCACATAGGCCAGCGGACCATTGAAGTAATTATCATATTCGCGTTTTGCGATAGTCCAAATATTTCTCATAAGATTCCTCGTTGTGTAATGCAACATTTATGTTGCACATGTTCGCAACGACATAAATGTCGTGTTACTTTTTCTTATCCGTTCCAGTGAGTTCGAGGAAGATTTCCTCAAGGCTCATGCCGAGCGGACGCAGTTCAAGCAGGTCGTAACCGGAACCGATGACTTTCTTGGCGACCTCGGGCCGCAGGTCTTTGCCGGATGAAAATTCAAATTCCACGGCGCCATCTGGCTTGGTTTCAACACCTTGAACGCCCTTCACCTGTAAAATGGTTTTAGCAAGTTCATCAGCTTCCCCGCGAACGCGTATGATGACGCGTTCCGCGCCGATCAGGCGGGCTTGCAGATTCTCAGTGGTATCTTCCGCCACGATCTTGCCCTGATTGATGATCAGCACACGGTCGCAGATATTTTGCGCTTCATTTAAGAGATGGGTGGAAAGTAATACCGTTCGTTCCTTGCCGATCTCGCGGATCAACTCGCGCACTTCCACAACCTGACCGGGGTCAAGACCAATCGTCGGTTCATCGAGGATCAGCACTTCGGGTCTGTGAAGCAGCGCCTGGGCCAGCCCAACTCTTTGCCGCATCCCTTTTGATAGATTGCCGATATATCCTTCGGCGCGGTCGAGCAGCCCGACCATGTCCAACACTTCATCCACTCGATCAGCGACATTCGGAATTCTTCGCAGTTCCCCCATGAATTTTAGATAATCGAAAACAACCATGTCTGTATACAGCGGGACAGTCTCGGGTAGGTACCCCACACGTTTGCGAACTTCAATCGACTCTTCCACCACATCATAACCGGCTACGATTGCCTCGCCGTCGGTGGGCGGCATGTAGCCCGTCAGGATGCGCAGCGTTGTGGTTTTTCCTGCGCCATTTGGCCCGAGGAAGCCCACGATCTCGCCCTGCTGTGCATCGAAATTCAGGTTGGAAATGGCGCGGCGTGCGCCGTAGTCCTTGGTAAGACCACTGACTTTGATCATTGCCTCTCCTTACAAAAAAGTTATAAAATAATTTTTGCCAAACAAAAGACACAGCCCGTGGGCGGTGCCTCGTCTTTAGTGCCGATGATTACTATACAATATTCAGAGTCGCAAAGTCAAGCGGGTAAATGCTTTCTAATCCAACGCTAATCTTCCGTGCCCTCAGCTATAATAGGCGCATGACCATACTCCTTTATCAAACCGATTCGTATCTCAAAGAGTTTTCAGCTACCATCACTGCGGTGGATGCCGGAACTCGCGCTGTTGTCCTTGACCAATCTGCTTTTTATCCCGGCGGGGGCGGCCAGCCCTGCGATTTTGGAACGTTGGAAGTGGCTGGTGTTCGCTATCCTGTGGATAAGGTGAAGAAGCAGGGCGATGACGTTTTGCATTTTCTTGGCGGAGAGAGTCCCCTGCCATCTGTCAATTCCGCTTCACGCTGCGCGGGGACCGTGGACTGGGTGCGGCGATATGAGTTGATGCGTACGCATACAGCTTTGCACATCCTGTGCGGAACTGTCTTCCGTGATTACGGCGCCAAGGTAACCGGTGGTGACATGGATCCGCTCAAGGGGCGCATGGATTTTGAGTTCGAGACCATGCGTGCAGAGTTGGTCCATGATATCGAAGCGGCGGTCAACCTCGAAATCCAGAATGGACGCGATCTGCGGGTGAAGATACTTCCGCGGGAGGAAGCATTCCAAATCCCAGACTTGATCCGCACGAAGATCAATCTGCTTCCGCCGGACATCAAGCAAATCCGAACTGTCGAGATCGTGGGCCTTGACCTGCAAGCCGACGGCGGCACGCACGTGATGAATACCTCCGAAGTTGGCAAAGTGAAAGTTGTTGATTACAAAAGCAAGGGTGCGATCAACAAAAGAATTTATATCGAGATTCAGTAGAATTGGATTGCAGACTTTAGTCTGCTTCCTGCCAAAACGCGGACTGAAGTCCGCAGTCCGAATCAAAAAGAAACGCATTCATTTTGAAGCGTTTCTTTTGAATGCCATGAAAACGAAAGATCAAGGCAGATTAAACACATTTGAAACTTCCACAGGTATCGCGCGCGGACTGCCCGTTTTTACATCCACAAAGACCCAGTCCGTTTCACCCTTTACCAACATTGTCCCATCCGCTTTTCTGGTGAATTCATATTTGCGAAGCGACCGTACGCGGCGGATATTCTCCACCCAGGTTTTGATCTCAATTTCCTCGCCGAGAAATGCGGGCAGGAAATATTCTATTTTGTGTTCCCGTATCACCCAGGTTGCGTCGGGGCCCTGCGCGGCAATTCCGCCGATGGACGAGTAATGTTCGACGGCAATGTCCTGCATCCATTGCACATACGCCACGTTGTTGACATGTCCGTTTTCGTCAATTGCGGATTCGGGGATGATGAATATTTTTGAGTAAGCAGGGGAGGCGGGACTCATATCTTAATGTTGATGCATGGAAGTTGTTTCGTGTATGTCGCAGTACAAAAAATTCTGCCCATCACATTCGCATTCCAATTGCAAAGTGGCATGGCGGATGTTGTATTTATGTGCCAGGACTTCATTCAGGTCGCGTTGGATTGGCAACCCCGCGCTGACAAGGACATCGTCCGTGATGATGTGCGCCGAAAGAGCGCGCAAATTCTCGTTGATACTCCAGACGTGCAGATCGTGGATATCGCGCACGCCATCCACTTTGAGCATATCCGTGACCATTGAGTCCATGTTCAGGCTTTCGGGGGTACTCTCAAGCAGGATGTGAATGGATTGGCGCAAAATGCCCCAGGCGTTCCATAAAATAAATACGCCGATCAACACACTCACAAGCGGATCGAGCCAGTTCCAGTTTGTGAAGGCGATGATGACTCCTGCGATAACTGCGCCGAGCGTGGATAGTACATCACCCATTAGATGCAGGAATGTGCTGCGCAGGTTCAGGTCATTTTTACTTCCGCTTTTGATCAGCAGTGCGGTGCCGAGGTTGATGAAGAATGCCAAAGCGCCAACCCCTATCAGAATCGCTGAATCAACTTCGGGCGGGGAAAGGAAGCGTTTCCAGGCTTCGTAAAAAATCCCCAACGCAATTAAAACCAGCGTCGTGGAATTCACCAGCGCAACGAGAATTCCAACACGATGATAGCCGAAAGTCTTGCCTGCATGGGCGGGCTGTGTGGCAAGTTTTATCGCGTACCAACTCAAACCGAGTGCAATCACATCGGTGAAATTATGCGCCGCATCGGTGAGGAGCGCGAGGCTGTTGCCGAAAATTCCTGCGATGATTTCGATGCCGACGAACGCGGCAGTTAATCCCAGCGAGAGTGCGAGACGTTTGGTGGTTTGGTTGGCGAGATCGCCAATATGGGAATGGTTGTGCGAGGGAATGGGCATGGAAATTCCTAAATCCAGCGGCGGGCTTGTTTTTGATAGGGGGGATATGAAAAATTATGGCTGTGTGGGATAGCCTGCGTTAATCCACGACTCCAAGCCACCGAGGATGGGGGTTACGTTTTGAAAACCGTTATCAAGCAGAGTGGACGCCGCACGGGCGCTGGATTCTTCGTTGGGTCAGGTGCAATAGGTGATGATCCACTTGTCTTTGTCGAGTTCGCCGAGGCGGGTTTCAAGTTCTTCAAGAGGGATGTTGATCGCGCCTGAAATGTGATTGCCCTGATAGGCTTCCGCCGAGCGGACATCGACAATCACTGCGGAACTCAAGTCGAGTGCGGCTTTGGCTTCTTCAATGGAAACCCTTTGAATTTCAGGATAGGTTTCTTCCACTAAAGCAGCATCAGGGGTTGGAACAGCGGCGGGAGTTTGGCTCGCAAGCATAAAAGCTGCAACGATCAATAGCAGTCCGCCGCCGATCAGGATGAGAAGCGGAATTGAGTTATTTTTCTTTTGAGGTGACATTATTGTTCCTTTGGGATTTATCCATATTCCACATGGTCAAGCCCCATGCTGTAGAGTTTTTGAACATGTTCATCTTCAAGCGAATAAAAGACTTGACGTCCTTCCTTGCGCGCGCGGACGATACGCATTTGGCGCAATCCGCGTAGTTGATGAGATACGGCGGACTCTGTCATTTTGAGTCCTTCTGCCAGAGCGCTGACGCTCATCTCGCCTTCGATTAAGAGAGAAATAATTCGCACGCGGCTGGCGTCGCTTAGGGCGCTGAAAAGTTCAGCAAGTTGAATGGCTTTAAGTTCGGTGAGGTTCATGATATGTGAATATATGAGCAAGTGTTCATATATTATCGTGAAAGAAAAAGGTTGTCAAGATGGAGGAAAAAGAAAGTGACAGTCACCTCACCCTAAAGGGTGCTTCGCAAAGGTGACTGTCACTTAGTATTTATACCCAGCCCAACAACCTTGCGATGCTTGCGGTGAAGAAAGTTACCACGAAAGCTGTACCCAAAGTCATCACTACGCTCAAGGTCGCCCACTTCAATGATTTGGTTTCCTTGTAAATTGTCATGATCGTCGTGGCACATGGATTATGCAGCAGCGCGAACAACATTAAGTTGACTG
The DNA here is from genome assembly GCA_016234535.1 of Chloroflexota bacterium. Lineage (GTDB taxonomy): Bacteria > Chloroflexota > Anaerolineae > Anaerolineales > Villigracilaceae > Villigracilis. Next base: position 29,565 of record JACRBH010000212.1, on the reverse strand, counting down.
CTGTCAGCATAGTCCAGCCGTTACCGTTGACAAGCAAATCAAAAATTGCCGAGTTGCTGGATGGCCCATTGACCATCATGCCCGCGCCCATGTAGACCATCATCATGGTTGGGACGACGATCTCATTGGCGGGGATGGCAATGATGTACGCCAGAAGAATGACGCCGTCGAGTCCCAGTAACAATCCAAATGGATTTAGCCAGTCTGCAATCGCGCGCGCGAGATTTGTATCACCGAGATGAATGTTTGCCAGGATCCAAATGATCGCGCCTGCGGGGGCGGCAGTTTGCATGGCGCGCCATAGTACGAAGATGGTACGGTCAATGATGGATGTGTATAAAATGCGGCTGACGTTCGGTCTGCGGTAGGGAGGCAGTTCCAATGTGAATGCGGATGCTTCGCCTTTCAAGACGGTTTTGGATAACACCCACGAAGCAAGGAATGTGAACGCTACGCCGATCAATACCACGCCGACAACTGTCCCTGCGGCGACGAAGGAGGTCAATGCCGGGGGGAAGGATGCTGCCACGAAAACAGTAGCCAGCATAATTAAAGTCGGGAAGCGCCCGTTGCATGGAACAAAGTTATTCGTGAGAATCGCGATCAATCGCTCACGCGGAGAGTCGATTACGCGAGTCGCGATCACGCCCGCCGCATTACATCCGAATCCCATTGCCATGGTCAGGGACTGTTTTCCGTGCGCGCCTGTCTTCTTGAACATCCAATCCAAATTGAACGCCACGCGCGGAAGATACCCGAGGTCTTCCAAAAAAGTGAAAGCGGGGAAGAAGATCATCATCGGCGGCAGCATCACGCTGATGACCCAAGCCAGACCGAGATAAACGCCGTCCCAGATAAATCCTGTGATCCACCACGGCATCCCAATTTGATTGAAAAGTGCGCGTCCCCAATCACCGATGCCAAACAGCACGAAGGCAATCGCATTTGATGCGACATTTGCGCCTGAAACTGTCAACCAGATGATGATGCCCAATAAGCCGAGCATAATTGGCAAGCCCGCATACGGGGATGTGACGAGACGATCCACCTTTTGATCGAAATCATATTTTTTATCGGTTGCGCCTTTTACCGCGCGCTTCGCGATATTTTCCGCTTCAGTGTAAAGTGATTTCACGATCTCGTCGCGAAAACCTGTGGAAAGATCGTTTCGTAACGATTCTGCCTTTGCTAAAATTTCATTTGCTTCCATATTAACCTCATTCATCCTTCCTCATTCATCATTCTTCCTTTCCTTACTGCCTTCCCTCAACCGACATCTTTCCGCTGAACTGCACGTCCTGGCGCTGTTGGCGCGAGACGATGTCTCCCAGCTCGCCAGTGGACAATGCCTTCTGCACCCGCGCATCGCCATCCAGCAAACGGATCGCGAGCCAGCGGGCGTTTGGAATACCGGGCGCCATTTGTTCGATCATCGGCACCAGTTCACTTACAGCCTTCTGGAATTCAGGTGTGCCGCCCACGCGCAAAGGTTTGGTTATGATTTTGCCTTCGATCACATCCGCCACTGCGCCCAACAGTGTGTGAATTCCTTCGCCAGTTCTTGCTGTGATCGCAATGGCAGGGATGCCGAGGTCGCGGCTCAAGGAGCGCGCATCCACTTCCAGTCCTTTTCGTTTGGCTTCATCCATTAAGTTGATCGCCACTACAACATGCTCGGTAATTTCCATCACCTGCAATACAAGGTTTAAATTTCTTTCCAGTGATGTCGCGTCGGTCACAACAATGGTGCAGTTTGGCTGTCCGAACAAAATAAAATCGCGCGCCACTTCTTCATCCTGTGATGCGGAGAGCAGCGAATAAGTCCCGGGCAAATCAACTAATTTGTAGCGCATCTTGTTGAATTCAAATCCGCCCTCGGCACGAGTCACGGTCTTGCCAGGCCAGTTGCCTGTGTGTTGTTTCAATCCGGTCAGCGCGTTGAACAGCGTGGATTTCCCCGTATTAGGGTTCCCCGCCAAAGCGATCACGCGGTCAAAATCTCCGACCTTGATTCCCATCTGCTCCAACTGCGTAAACGCAGGGCAGGTCTCGCAATGTTCGGTGGGGAGTATGGTTTTTGTGTTTGTCATAGTTTCTCTCTTCAAAGTGCGTAAATATGTAAACACGTAAACAAGTAAACACGAGCTTTACCTGTTTACGTGTTTCCGTGTGTACCTACACAGGCTTCACCCAAATCTGCGCCGCCTGATCTTTTCGCAGCGCGATCAATGTTCCGCGCACGCGGTAGGCGCGCGGATCGCCAAAGAAATTTTTTAACTCCGGGTAAATTACAGTGCCGGGCGTCAGCCCCAGATCCAAAAATCTTCTGCGCGTAAAGCCCTGCACAGCTTCATCCAAAACCACGATCTCCGCCTTCTGGTTATAAGTCAATTCAGCAAGAGGAATCGAACTGGCTCTGGCAATTTCGCTTTCAGGCAGCGCGGCCACGCTCACATTCGCCGCCACAGCAGGCGCAAGCCGATATTCAGTCTCACCATCGGTTAACAAATATCTTTGCGGATTTCGATCCAAAATGCGGATGGTTTGTCCCAGGCGGAGTCCTGCCGCCAGGATTTGTTCGAACGCTAAAGCAGGTTCATCCTCCAAGTGTACGATCCGCACTGGACCTTCGGACTGCCACGCTGTCAGCGGCATTCCCTCCTCTTTGAGCAGAGTCCCACCACGGGTCGGGATTGGATCGCCGTGTGGGTCGCGAGTCGGGTGTCCCAGCGCCGCATCCAAGTCATCGAGTTGTGCGTCTGTCAATGAATGTTCGCGTCGTTCGGATTCGCCGTGGACTTTCTCCAATGGCATACGCGCTTCGTCGGTGAGGTATCGTTCCCACAAGCGATGCGCGCGGACAACGTGCATCGCCCAGCGTTCGCCCTCTGTGGTGAGAAATAAATTCACGCCGCGTGATTCGAGTAAGCCTTGAGTTTCCATATCTTCGATGAGACGGATCACCTGGCCGCGCTGTAGGCTCAACGCGCCCGTCAGTGACTCGGGCGATGCCTGCCTTCCATGTTGTTCGCGGTCAAGTAAATGCTTGAGGGCATCTTCGACCTGCTCGCGTTCCTGCGTGGTGCGATACGTTTTATAGATCGCGAGCAATCCCACACGCGGAACGAAAATTGCAATGAGCAAAATTATTGCCAATATCAGCCAAACGGTTGTAGTCATATTTTATCTGTTCCCTAACTTGGGTAAAAAGCGGCCCGTGCGTTTCATATATTCTCTATATTCGTCACCGAATTTTTCGATGAGATTCGCTTCCTCTTTTGGTGTGCGGACTGCCATCAAGATGAAAGCCAGAATGCCAAATGCGGCGATGAACCAATTATCTGCCATCATGCCAAAAGAAACAATAAAAGATGATCCGATTGTATAAAGTGGATGCCGTATCCAATGGTAGATTCCGCGCGTGACAAGTTTGTGTTCCTTGCGTGTGGCGCTGGTGGGGGTGATGCCGCTGCCAATGCTACTGAACAGCCAGTAAATTCCAATTACGCAAAGGATGCCAATTCCAACCCCGGCCCAGCGGATCGATTCTGGCAAGCCGATCTTTGACCAGTTCATCCAGTTCGGGTTGATCAAATATACGAGCGGACTCAGCCAAAGAATCAGCCCGCCAAATCTGATAATGTTCATCATTGCAGTGCCGTCCACTTTGCGGGAGATTTTTTCTCCCGTTTCTTTATCTGCCTTAAGGCGGAAGTTGATTGAGATGCCCATTCCTGTAAAAAAGATGAGGGCGGCTAAAATGCGGAAAATATTTTCGTTCATTGTTTACCTCTAATTTTTATACTCATTTATTTATCCACAAATACCTGGCTTGTAACAGCCGTTCCCAACACGACATTCGACTTTTGACCTTCAACTTGCAATGTTAAATTCCCATCGAACTCGGAATAACTTTTGACGACAATTTTCACTTCGGGCACCACGCCGATCTCACGCAGGTGGCGGAGCAAGGCCGGGTCGTCATCTGATACTCTTCGGACGGTGGCAGTTTCATCGGTCCGCAATGAAGCGAGCGGACATGATTCGTCGACCGGCATCACCAGATCCGCAGTTGGGATTAATTCTCCATGCGGGTCGCGAGTCGGATGCCCCAAGGCTTCAGCCATGCGCGCTTCAAAATCCTCTGAGATCACATGTTCGAGCTTGTCTGCTTCGCGGTGAACTTCATCCCATGAATAACCGAGAGTGGTGACAAGGAAAGTTTCAAGCAGGCGGTGATGTCGAATGACTTCGAGCGCGGCCTTCTCGCCGTTTTTTGTGAGCGTAACGCCCTGATGTTTTTTATAGATGACAAGCGGCGGTGTGGCGCTGGCAAGTTTTTGTAACATGCCCGTGACCGAAGCAGGCGCGATATTGAGGCGTATTGCGATATCGTTCGTGCTGGCAGAGCCGCCATGTTCGTTCAGTTCATAAATATGTTTGAGGTAATCCTGAATGGATTGAGTAATGGTATCTGGCATGGGACTCCTTATTTGATCAAAAGACCTGTTACCCAAAGCATTAACATACCGGTCAAGACGCCGCTAAAAACAGTCATCGGCATGGATTCGCGCGCGGTGTCTTTTTGAATGAGTTTGGCAATTTCATAGACTACTTCAAAGATCGCGCCGGCGCCGATGGCGAGGAATAGCACAGCCAGAAATGGTGATGGCGTGTAACCGCCAATCCATGCGCCAATGATCGCAGGGCCGCCGCCGATCAACCCCATGATAGCCAATCTTCCAATGCTGGGTTTGTCGCGCAGAACGGGTGCTATGATGCCAAGTCCCTCGGTGATGTTTTGTATGATAAAGCCAACAACGAGAAATGTGCCAAGCGCAATCTCACCGACGTTATAAGCCGCGCCAATGGCAAGTCCTTCGCCGAGGTTGTGAAAACCGATTCCAATTGCAATCATGAACGCAACTGCAAGTCTGCGATCTGTTTCGTTGCCTGTGATCTCAGTCTGTCGTTTTGAAATCGCGTCCAGTAACAGGAAGGTCGCAACAGAGCCGATGCCAATTAATCCAATGCCTTGAAACGCAGAAGGTACTTTGCTTGCGAACTCGAGCGCTTCAGCAATTGTGTCCAAACCAAGGAATACAAGCAGGCCTGCTGTGACCGCCATGAGGAAGGTCATTGTACGGCGTCCAAGTTGACGCAGGGCGGGGAACCAGAAGATGCCGAGGAATACAGGGATGACTCCCACGTACAAGCCGATCAATGTGAAGCCCCAAAATGTACTGCTTGAAGGCTGAGGGGTTTCAAACGCAACGGGAATCTCAACATTGAACGGGACTGCATTATTGGTGAAAATCGTTATTGCGTACGCCTCACCATGCGACCATGGATAAGCAAAACGAATTACTGCACGTCCAAGCCGTTGAATAGTTGAATCTGGTTCCACTTGAAATGGCATCACTGCCGAGTTGATGATGATGTTTGCAATCGTGATTTCATCTGGTCCCGTGTTGCGGATGTGTAGTTCGATACTGTTTTGTTTAAGGACATATCGTTCCACACTTAAGCCTTCAACTGGTGCGGCGGTGCTGAGACTTAATCCGCCGCCCGTGGAGAGGAAGAGCGCGATCACTCCAGCGAGGAGAATGACCGGGGCCAGAAGCAGGATAAGGCTTTGGAAAGTGAAGCGGGGTTTCTTTGTCGAGTTTTCATTCATGATGCACCTGTAATTATTCCGTCACTTCGATCATGCCGTTCCAGCCAAGTTCCGCAAATTCCGTCACGTGCGCATGGAACATATACATGCCGGGATGCTTGTAACTGAATTCAAGTATGCCGCGCTGCGCCTGTCCCTGAATGATGGTGTCGGTGAATTCAGATGGCGTGAGGCTGGTGCCAGTGGGATAGTAGTGAAAGAAATTTGCATGAAGGTGAAAAGAGTTTATTAGATCGAACTCGAGAATGTTCACAAGATAAATGCGAACCGTTTCGCCGACTTTGATTTGAATGGGGTGATTCTGATAATGAAATGGGATCGCGTTGACTGCATAGAAATCGTTCACATCATCGAAGTCGATATCGAAGCCGCTCATGACCATAACCATTTCATGGTCAACTGCGGGACGACTTTCTTTTGGATCAATGATGAACGCGCCGTAAAGCCCTTTTGCGATGTGACGCGCGAGTGGGAAGACATGACAGTGATAAAGATGTAGTCCAAATGGCTCGGCATCGAATTCATAGGTAAACGATTCGCCCGGCTGAACATTGCCGCCTTTGCCTGTTCCGGGCACACCATCCATTACGCCAGCGTGAATGCCGTGAAAATGCATGGTGTGTGGATGGTCGCTCCCGTTTTGAAAAGTGATGCGAATATGATCTCCCTCGGTGCAGCGCAGAGTCGGGCCGGGAATGCGCCCGTTATATGTCCATGCGGAAAATTTAATACCAGGCACAATCTCAACGTCCTTGTTGGCTGCTATGATCTCGTATTCGCGAAGTGTTCTGCCATCGGGCAGGGTGGATACTTTGCCGTAATCAAAGTCGGTCAAAACATTTGTCGGGTTGAAGCCGTTTAATTCATGATCGACTTCGCCTACTGTTCCCGGCATGATGTTGTCACCATGCTGCATGAGTGGGGAGGCGGAAACGGAATGTGGTTGGCGAGGGTGCTTTTGATTCAAAGTCATGGCGCCTGCCGTGCCGAACAATGCGAACCCGCTTACTTTAAGAAAATCTCTTCGGGATATGGATTTCATAATAAACTCCTAACTGATACCTGTAAAATTTAGTCTAGCCTAAATTTTATTTTAATTCAGAATGAGATTTTGTCAAGGAGAAGGGCTTGACTTTTTGTGGAGGAGTTTGTAAAATGAGTTTGTTAGTCCATTGAATTTACAAAGTCTTGCTAATATGGATTTGCCGTTAGCCATGAAAAAAGCAACTCATCAACAGACCAAACAGCATAACCGCGACCTGGTATTGCGGACCATTTTTGCTCATGATTCAATCAGCCGCGCAGAGGTTGCGCGTGTGACCCATCTCACACGCACCACGGTTTCGGATGTGGTCAACGGCTTGCTAACCGAAGGCCTGGTGGAGGAAGTCGGGCGCGGAGAATCAATTGGCGGGAAATCCCCGATCTTATTAAGCATCGTAGCCGACTCGCGCTATTTGATCGGCCTAAATCTTGCCCAGGATAAATTCATAGGCGCAGTTGTCAATTTGAGAGGGGAGATCAAAGAGATCGTGGAAGTACCTGTCCATGACGATAATGGCGAGAAGGCGCTTCAGCTTGTTTATCAAATCCTCGATCAACTTACCCGTAAAAAATTAAAACCGATCGTCGGTATCGGAGTCGGCACACCAGGGCTTGTCAATACGCGCGAAGGCGTGGTGGTGAATGCGGTGAACCTGGAATGGCAGGACCTGCCGCTCAGTCAATTGCTTGAAAAAAAATACAAACTCCCAGTGCTGGTCTTGAACGACAGTCAGGCTGCTGCCATTGGTGAATTTGTGTATGGCGGCAAACATGCTTCCGATGAGAACTTGATCGTAGTTAATGTCATTCATGGCATTGGTGCGGGGATTTTGATCAATGGCCGTTTGTTCCAGGGCGATGGCGGAGGCGCGGGGGAAATTGGGCATGTGGTAGTGGAAGAGAATGGCGAGTTGTGCCGCTGCGGCAAACGCGGTTGTTTGGAAACCATTGCCAGCGCGCGCGCGGTTGTCCAGCAGATGAAAATGAATTCACTCGAGGAAGTTATTGCATCTTTTCAAAAGGGCGACATAAAAACAAATACCGTGATTGAAAAGGCGGGCCATTATTTGGGCACATCTCTTGCGAATTTGATCGGCACACTCAATATTCAAAAGATTGTTCTCACTGGCGATATGACTCGTTTTGGCTCGCAATGGTTGGACGCTGTCAACGGCTCCATGCAGACTAGTGCTTTTTCCCGAATGGCGGAAGGCACAAAACTTGAGGTCGGCACATTGGATTATCGCGCCTGCATCCTTGGCGCTTCCGCATTTTTACTGCTCGATGATTATTCCCTTTTGTTCAATGAGGAAAATTAATGCCTTTGAAGTTAATCCCTCCGTGTGTAGCGCCTCCATTGGATGAAGATTTTCGTCCCGCTGTTTTGGCGAATCAAAATTTTCAGCGTGAGGTCAAGTCGGTTGGTGTAAGAGCAGTGATCGGCGTGGAAAGAAGCGGCGGTGAAATATCCCGCTTCGAGACCAAGGTTTATCCTGAAGGTCATCCAAATTTTGAATCCAATTTTCAATACATCGAACGCATTGTGAAGTTTTTGCTCTGGCAGCGTGGAGGGCACACTTTGCATGTGGGCGGCTCGCCGAAGATCGCGGAGTATTTGAAGAATGTGTACAGTGATCGCGGCGCGCAAAAATTTGACTTTCGCTTTATGGGGACGCAGGTCTACGAAAAGGAATTTTCCGTTGTCTCCTGTGGTGTGGATGAAGTGCCCGCTTCGCGCGAGACGGGGAAACTGCTCGGCCGCAATTTGCAGGGTCATCGCATTGGGTTTGACCTGGGCGCCTCGGACCGCAAAGTGAGCGCCGTGGTGGATGGGACTCCCATCTTCAGCGAGGAAGTGATTTGGGAGCCGCGCAAGAATACCGACCCCGAATATCACTACCGCGAGGTAATGACCGCGTTGAAAACTGCCGCGAGCAAAATGCCGCACGTGGATGCGATTGGCGGAAGTTCTGCGGGTATCTACATTGACAACCGCCCAATGGTGGCTTCGCTGTTCCGTGGAATTCCGCAGGAAAAATTTGTCGAGATCAAAAACATGTTCCTGCGGATTCGCGAAGAAATGGGCGTTCCGTTGGAAGTCATCAACGATGGCGATGTGACTGCATTGGCTGGCTCCATGTCTATTGACGATAATGGGATTTTAGGAATTGCCCTTGGTTCAAGCGAAGCGGCAGGCTATGTAAATATGGAGGGCCACATCATGGGCTGGCTGAACGAGCTGGCTTTTGCGCCCATCGATTACAGCCCGAATGCTCCTGTGGAAGAATGGTCTGGCGACAGGGGTTGTGGCGCCTCTTATTTTTCACAACAATGTGTCTTCCGCCTTGCGCCCAAAGCGGGCATTCAAATCCCTGCGGATGTAACCGATGCCGAAAAGTTGAAGTCTGTGCAGGAAAAGCTGGAGACAGGTCACGAAGGCGCGTTGAAAATCTGGCAGAGCATGGGTGTTTATCTTGGCTATGGCATTGCCCATTACGCCGATTTTTACGACATCAAGCATGTTCTGATCCTTGGCCGCTGTACTTCTGGCCGTGGCGGGGATTTGCTGCTCGAAGGCGCGAAGAAAGTCTTTGAAACAGAATTCCCTGAATTGATTGGAAAGATCGAATTGCACCTGCCAGATGAAAAAATACGCCGCGTGGGTCAGTCCGTTGCGGCGGCGAGTTTGCCGGTGGTCGATTAATCCATCATTGCGAGGGCGAAAGCCCGAAGCAATGACGAAGACGAAAAAGGATCATATGAAGTTTCACTTAGATACAGCCGAAGTTTATGTCCCAGACAACACTCCCGTGGATGAGGCGCTTGCGCGCACCACGCATTTATGTATTGCCGCGCACCAGGATGATATTGAGATCATGTCTGCCCAGCCGATTCTTGAATGCTTTCAAACGAAAGATAAATGGTTTACAGGCGTTGTTGTGACTGATGGGCGCGGTTCTCCGCGCGATGGGATTTATGAAAAGTACAGCGATGATGACATGCGCCTTGTCCGTTTTAAGGAGCAGCGTAAGGCGGCTATCGTTGGTGATTATTCCGCACAGGTGATGTTGGACCTTCCAAGCAAGATCGTCAAGGATGCGTCCCGTCAGGAAACTGTGGAGGATATTCTTTCGGTCTTGCGGGCAGCCAAACCGCAATTTGTTTACACCCACAATCTTGCAGACAAGCACGATACGCACATCGGAGTCGCTCTCAGGGTAATTGAAGCTCTCAGAAAACTGGATCAGGCCGAACGTCCCGAAAGAGTCGTTGGGTGTGAAGTCTGGCGCGCGCTGGATTGGATGGTCGATCAAGATAAAGTGTTGATGAATGTTTCCGATCATGAAAATCTGCAATTCGCTTTATTGGGTGTGTTCGATTCGCAGATCGCGGGTGGTAAGCGATATGACCTCGCTTCGATGGGGCGGCGGCGCGCGAATGCCACCTATTTCGAGTCGCATGGTGTGGATGCAACCATTGGGCTGTCTTACGCGATGGATATGACTCCGCTGATGAATGATGCGGGAAAGGCTCCCGCTCGATTTGCGCAGGAGTATATTCAGCGCTTTATGCAGGATGTGTATGAGCGTATTGGCAGGTTGAGTTAGTTTCTTAATCGAATTCAAATGAAAGGAGGTTGATAGCGTACCTGAAATAGTGCATGACCCTTTGTGTATTAACTTTTGAATAAAAATCTAAAGGAGAAGAAATAATGAAGAAACTGTTTGCTATGTTGTCCGTGTTAGTGCTGGTGAGCATGATGCTTGCCTCATGCGGTTCCCCTGCTCCCGCTGCAACAGAAGCTCCTGCCGCCGCCACTGAGGCTCCCGCCGCAACGGAAGCTCCCGCGGCTACCGAAGCCCCCACTGTTGCTGAAGAAGTCACCCTCACCCTCGGTTCCTGGCGCGTTGACGATGTTGCCGCGTGGGAGGTGATCACCGCCGCCTTCCATGAGGAATACCCCAACATCACCGTCAAGTTCGACCCCACCAATCCTCCCGATTACAATGCCACGCTTCGCACCCAGCTCGAAACTGGTACTGGCCCCGATCTGTATTTCGTCCGCTCCTTTGCCACTGGCCGCGAACTCTTTGACGCTGGCTATGTTGCTTCCCTGAAAGATCTGCCGGGCATCAGCGATGCTTTCACTGAAGCCTCCCGCGCTCCCTGGGCGACCGAAACTGGCGAGCCTTATGCTGTGCCGATCATTGCAGTTTCGCATGGTGTTTACTACAATAAAGACATCTTCGCAGCGAATGGCATTGAAATTCCCACCACTTGGGAAGAGTTGATGGTTGCTTCACAGACCCTTTTGGATGCAGGCGTGATTCCTTTCGCCAACGGCACCAAAGATGCCTGGGATATCAACGAAGTTGTGATGATGCAGTACATCCCCAGCAACATTGGCGGGTATGAAGGCCGCATGGCCTATTTGAACGGTGAACGCTGCTTCAACAGCGAGGAAATGGTTGCTTCCTTCCAGCAGATCGCTGATATGAAGCCCTTCCTGCCGACAGGCTTTGAAGCCACCAGCTACTATGACGCCGAGCAGTTGTTTGCTCAGGGTCAGGCTGCCATGATGCTCGATGGTTCCTGGAGTATCGGCGCTTTTGAAAAGGATGCCACCGACTTTGAGTGGGGCGTTTTCTATCCGCCCGCTCTCGAAGGCAAGGATCAGTACGTGACCTTCCATATCGATGCCGCGATTGGCGCGAATGCCGCTTCTCCGAACCTTGAAGCAGCAATGACCTTCCTCGAATGGCTCGAGTCCCCAACCTTTGCTGAATTGCTCGGCAACAACCTGCCCGGCTTCTTCCCGCTGACCAAGGATGCTCCCACCTTAAGCGACCCAATCGCCGCTGACTTTATGGCTTTCAACAGCGCCGCCGCTGGCGTGGACATCCGCTTTGTGTGGGAAAAGCTGCTTGCTGCTCCTTCCGGCAACGTGGACGCCTATACCTCCCTCAACAATAATGTGATTGCTGTATTGAAGGGTGAGAAGACCCCGCAGGAAGCCGCCGACGCTTTCAACGCCGATCTGGCTGCCTGGTACGAACCCGCTGCCGCCTGCAAGTAAGAAGTAGTTCGTTTTCAAAACCCTAATGGTCTTCAAGACTTAGGGTTTGCCAAAAAGTTGGCAGGGATGGGAAACCATCCCTGCCAACTTAGATGAGGAGAGATGATGAGCCAGACGATTTCTTCAACAAAAAGAAGCGGCGGAATGCTAAGTAACGAGAACCGCCGCAAGATCACCTGGATGCTGTTTCTGCTTCCTGCGCTGGTCATCTATCTGACCTTTATGGCGGGGCCCCTCTTTGACTCATTACGCCTCAGCCTGTATCAGGGAGAGGGATACACTCCAACGAAATTTGTCGGCTTTCAAAATTACATTGACCTGTTCACAAACCCGCTCTGGCGGGGAAAGTTTTTTGGCGCCGTTCGACATACGTTTATCTTTTTTGGCATTCACATGGTTGCGCAAAACAGCCTGGGTTTGCTGTTCGCGAATTTATTATCCTCCGATTTTAAAGGCAGGAATTTTTTCCGCACCATTATTTTTACTCCTGCCACCTTGTCTGTGCTGGTCACTGGCTTTCTTTGGACGTTGATCCTGAACCCAAACTGGGGAGCAGTGAATAAAATTTTGGTTGCAATGGATTTGAGGGAATGGGCGCTTCCCTGGCTTGGGCGGGAAAACCTCGCGTTACCTGTCATTTCATTGACTTCGGTCTGGCAATGGGTGGGGATGCCTACTGTAATGTTCCTGGCCGGCCTGATGGGAATCTCCGATGAATTGCTGGAAGCCGCACGCATCGACGGCGCTTCCGAGTGGGATATTTTCTGGAAGATAAAATTTCCGCTTTTGAAACCCATCATCGGCATTGTCGCCATCCTCACTTTTGTAGACAACTTCAACGCCTTCGACGTGATTTATGCGATGGCAGGCGCAAGGGGTGAACCTTCCTATTCCACGGATTTGCTTGCGACCCTGTTTTACCGAACAGGGATTGCGGGCGAGCATCCCGTTGGAATCCCGAACATGGGCATGGGCGCAGCGATTGCAACGGTCACGTTCTTGATTTTAATGGCTGGTGTTTTGCTCTGGCTGTACTTGTCACGCCAACAAGCAGCGGAAGAAGCATAGATCGGGAGAATGGACAATGCGTAGAATAAAACTCAACCAGGCGCTTGCTTATATTCTCCTGACCATCTGGTCGGTGATCGTGCTCTTTCCGCTGTGGACGTTGATCATCAATTCGTTCAAGCCGCAGAAGGAAATTTTCAAGGATCCCTTCGGCTTCCCGAAGGATTTCACTTTTGATGGATATATCGCGGCGTGGAAAACTGGCCGTTTTGACGTGTATTTCACCAACTCGTTGATCGTCACGGTCCTTTCCCTGACCTTGATCCTGCTCGTCGGTTCGATGGCAGCGTACGCCCTTGCGAAGTGGAAATCTCCCGCGGCGAATTTCCTGTATGTCTTTTTCATCGCAGGCTTGATGATTCCCATCCGTTTGGGGACGATTGACCTGGTGCGCCTCATCAAAGCCTTGAACTTGCAGGACACCATTTGGAGTCTGATTCCCGTCTATGTGGCTATGGGGATGCCGATTGCGACTTTTGTGTTGACGGCTTTCATCAAGGAACTTCCCAGCGAGATGTTTGATGCCGCAAAGGTGGATGGCGCTTCAGAATGGCAGATTTACAGCAGGATCGTGCTGCCGCTTATGCGGCCGGCGCTGGCCACGGTTGCCATTTTCAACATGATAAAGATCTGGAACGATTTTTGGTTTCCGCTGGTCTTTATCCGCTCAGAAGAGTCGCGGACAGTGGCGTTGGGTGTTTCGCTTCTTTTCGGTCAATACCGCACTGATTGGACGCGCGCGCTTGCGGTGCTTTCTCTGGCAGCTGTACCATTGTTGATTTTATACGTGCTGCTGGCTCGTGAATTTATCAAGGGGTTAACCGCTGGCGCTGTGAAAGGATAACGAATGAATGGACGTGAACGAGTTGCCCTGGCAATGCAACACAAGGAACCGGACCGTGTCCCTGTCATGTCTCAACTTGCCCTTGGACATTATTTTTTGAATGCAGGACTTGCCCCGCATGAAATTTGGTTTACCAGTGAAGGCTTTGCCGAAGCGCTGGTTACAATGCAGAGGCGCTATCGTTTCGACGGTATTTTAATCAACCTGCCAGGCCGCCCGCGGGATGTGTTGAACCTGATTCAAAAAGTGGAGAAGACCCAAAAAGGCGAGGTGGTCACCTGGCGCAATGGGCATGTGACTCTTATTCCGTGGGATGACAATGCACAATATGTCTATTCCGCCCGTCCCGAGCTTCAGCCCCGCGCCGACTTGAAAACCCTTGACCCTGACCATTTGGAAATGATCGATCACTATCCGGGATATGTTTGGAATACATATCATATTCCGTGGCTGGAAGGAAAAAGTAACTCTGGGCCAATGAGCGAAGTGCCAGATTATTTTTTGGATACGATTGAGCTTGTCCGTGCGAAGACGAATGGGTGGATTTCTATCCATGGCGAGGTGTTCTCTCCGTTCACACATTATCTGGAATTGATCGGCTACCAGAATGCCATCATCGGCCTGGTGAAGAACAAGGAAAAGGTCCAGGCGTTGCTGGAGAGACTCACAGATGCGTCCATTGCCTGGGCGGTTGCTCAGGCCAAAGCGGGGGTTGATGCGGTTTTGATCTCATCCGCATTTGCGGGCGGTGGTTTTATATCCCCGAAGATGTATGCCGAATATGTCCTTCCGTATGAACGCCGTGTTGCGCAGGCAGTCAAAACATTTGGCATTCCAGTGTACACACACACCTGTGGCAAGATCGGCGACAGGCTTGAGTTGATGGAGCAAACGGGGACGATGGGGATCGATACGTTGGACCCGCATCCATTGGGGAATGTGGAATTGGCTGATGCGAAGCAGGGAGTGGGGCAACGCCTCTTTCTTAAGGGAAATATGAATTCTGTTTCGATCTTGGAATACACCACGAAAGAGGAAGTGCTCGCCGAAGCAACCGAGCGTATTCAGATTGGTAAGCCAGGCGGTGGATATATCCTCAGTTCGGCTTGTTCCATCGCGCCGCGCGTGGAGCCGTGGAAGATAGAATTATTTGCCCCGCTTGCGGATGAAATAGGAGTTTATTAGTAGATGAGTCTTTACTCTGAGATCGTCGAACAACCCGGGCGGATTAAGTCCCTGCTCGCATCACAGAAAAAAACGGTGGAGCAGATCGCCGCTGAAATTCGAAAGCGCGATATTCAATATGTATTTCTCGCGGCGCGCGGGACATCGGATAATGCTGGACGCTATGCAAATTATTTGCTTGGAGCCATGAATGGACTTCCGCTTGCGCTGGCGACGCCTTCCCTTTTCACGTATTACAAGCAGCCGCCGAAATTAAAGAATGCATTGGTCATCGGTGTTTCGCAATCGGGGCAATCGCCGGATATTGTCAGTGTGCTGGCGGAAGGGAGACGCCAGAGTTGCCTGACGCTTGCGATCACGAATGAGCCGAATTCGCCGCTGACACAAAGCGCGGACTTTCTTTTGGATATTCATGCGGGCAGGGAAAAAGCGGTCGCCGCGACAAAAACATATACCACTGAGTTGATGTCGATTGCGATGCTTTCGACTGCGTTGAGCGAAAATAAAAAACACTGGGAAGATTTGCAAAAAGCAGCCGCCTGGATGAAGGAAGTTTTGAAACAAAATGATTTTATCGAACAGGCCGCGCAGAGATACCGCTACATGGATCAAACTATTGTGCTTGGCCGTGGATTCAATTACGCGACCGCCTTTGAATGGGCGTTGAAATTAAAAGAGTTGGCTTACGTCAAAGCCGAGCCGTATTCTTCCGCGGACTTTCAGCATGGCCCGATTGCGATGGTGGACAGCGGCTTTCCGATTTTGGCAATAGCGCCCAAAGGCAGGGTATTCGATTCCATGTTCCAAATGCTGAAAAGGCTTTGCCGGGATTTTTCGGCAGAATTGGTTGTGATCTCGAACGATAAGAAAGCATTAGCTCTTGCTCAACTGCCTTTGAGCATTCCAGTGGATGTTCCCGAGTGGCTTTCTCCCCTGGTGAGCATTTTACCCGCGCAGCTATTTGCTTATCATCTCACTGTGGCTAAAGGATATAACACGGAACATCCGCGCAGTATCTACAAGGTGACAGAGACAAAATAATTTTTAGGAGCGCGGAATTAAGTCCGCGCTTTTTTATAGGTCAAATCTTTAAGCTGTGTCATCTTGTTTTTGCATGGATTTATGTAATAATACAATTTACGATTCACACAAAATTAAAGCGAGGTGACAATATGCGTGTGTGCATTCTTTCCGATGAAGAGATCTCTGACTTCAACCCAGCCCCGTACATAAAAGATTTCGACTGGCAAATGGTGACCCTGACCGCGCCTGTCATGGAGAAGATACGCGCTCTGGCGGAGAAAAAAGAATTCGATGTTTTTCTAAACATCTGTGAAGGGTATGAATTCGAAGACGAAGAAGATAAAGTGAAGGGGTATCACGCAATAGAAGTCGTTAATGCCTTGGAGGCGTTAGGCCTGCCCTTTACAGGCGCAGACTCGAATTGCTTTGACCCAACGCGTGAAGAGATGCAGGCCGTGGCTGATGCGAACAACATTAGTTTTGCAAAAGGTTATCGTGTATATAGTGTGGAGGAGGCGGAGGAACTTGTGGGGAATTTACGTTATCCCATTATGGTGAAGCACCCGAAAAGTTACGGCAGTACAGGTATGACGAAAGACTCGCGCGCAGATACGCTGGAGCAGGTCCGTGTTCAAGTGGAGCGCATTTGTAAAGAGTTTGGCGCGGCTCGAATGGAGGAATTCATCGTGGGCAGGGAATTTAATGTGCTGGTCGTTGATAATGCTGATGACTTGGGACAGCCGATTGCATATCCGCCCGCCGAGCTGGTATTTCCTCCCAATGAAGAATTCTGGCACGTGGATGTCAAGTGGAATTACGATGCGCCGTTTGATTTCAAACAGGTGGCCGATCCGCAGTTGATCGTGCGTTTGCATGATCTTGCAAAGCGGATGTATCTTGCAATGGGGCTTTCAGGCTATGGCCGCTGCGATATCCGCATGAATGATAAGGGCGAACTGTTTATTCTGGAGATCAACCCGAATGGCGGGATCATGTTCAAGCCGGAGGAATATGGTCCCGCGGATTATATGATCTTATATGATGTGGATGGTTATAAGGGATTCTTCGACCGAATTTTCCGCGCGGCGCATGTCAGGCAAAAGTTGAGAATCGCAAAGTAATCAGGCAACTCACCTTACGCGGTAACGCGAGACGCTTCGCAGTCTCGCAAAATGGGCGACATAAATGTCGCGCTACAGGCTGGACTGCGTAAGGTGACGTTTAACTTATCCCGGCAATTGGGGATAACCCATCACATAATATTTTCAATTCGTGTTTCCGGTGATGTCAGCGTGGGATGAGGACCCAATTCCCCTTAACGAGTTCTTCGCCGTCTTTGAAGTCGTTCAAGGATTTGAACAAAGCCAGGTCTACTTTTAATAGT
Organism: Chloroflexota bacterium; assembly: GCA_016234535.1. Taxonomy (GTDB): domain Bacteria; phylum Chloroflexota; class Anaerolineae; order Anaerolineales; family Villigracilaceae; genus Villigracilis. The sequence continues at coordinate 12,263 of JACRBH010000212.1, read as the reverse complement.
TCCGCCAATGTCTCGGGTGTTATCTGACTTTGTGTTACTTGATAAGGTTCAAGTTTTGGCAGTCCCAACGGGTCATCGTTTTTTAATGGGATGATAACCACGGCGTCAATCCTTATCGGGATTACCAGCGTGGAATTAACTTCCAAAATAGCTTCAAGACTTGTTTTGTATTTTTCAGCCAGTGTCGATAAATTTTCACCGTCAGCAACTTTGTGGATTAAATATAATTGATCTTTGCCGATCGGGACTTCAAGGGAATGAGGCGGAATTTGCGTGGCCGTTTTGAGAATAACAGGTGTGGCTGTGAATGTAATCGTTGGTGTGGATGTGGGAGCTGTGGGGGTGAGCGTAGGAAAAAGCGTGATCGTCGCTGTAAATATTGGGAGGGAAGTACTCGAGCTCGGCGAACCGGTCGGCGTGGCGGTATCCATCTCAGTCGGAGGGAGGCTGGTTGGAGAGCTCGCAATGGCGGTGAGAGATTGAATGGCGCTTATGCTGAAAGAGTCAATCGGCTGATTTTCTCTGGAGTTAAAACTGCGGATGAAAAAGAACAGCGTTATTATTACAAAAATTCCCGCCAGAATTATTCCTGCCCATAAAATCCGCCTATCCAAAGGCGCAGATCGCCGATCTGTCCTCCCGTCATATACCAGATCCGCAGGCATGCGCTTTCCCGCGTCATTGACATAGATCGGGCAGTTTTTAAATTCTGCGTCCAGACAATAATCGTTTTGATGTTCAAGCTTTATTTGAACGATGGGCTTGCACCGATGGCAAAAATTCTCCGGCGAAGTGAATGCCATGTGTGAAGTTGTATCATCGCTCAACCCCAAAAATGGGCATATGTTATTCGGATTGTTGTTGGATTTCGTCATTTTTTCCCGTTGAGGCAGTTTATGTGCTGCTATTGTTTCGGACTTATAGGTATGTGTTGAAATCCATGAGGCGGCTTAATCCCTTTTCATTCTCGAAAAATTGGCAAGCTGCTGGACGTTTTTTTTGCCCAGCCGCCTGTTTTATTATTCCGCATCGTTCTTTTTTTGAGCTGGAGTTCTATGCCAGGGCAGTTTGATTTTTCCGTTCGTGCCCAGTCTGCGGCTGGATGATGATTTGCTGCCACCCTGGGAATATGTGTAATATGAATAAGGTGCCGCATATCCACCATAATAACTTTGCCCTGCCTGGACGTTGTTCATAACCACGCCCAATAAACGTGCGCCAACGTGGCGGTACTGTTCGACAGTGGTTCGTGCTGCATCGGCCTGAGTTGTTCCTGGAGATAGGATCAACAAAACGCCGCCTGCGCGTGCGGCGATCAATTGGCTGTCTGTAACAATCGTTGGGGTACTATCCACTACGACAAAATCGAACATGGATTCAAGCTCGTCGAGGATCTGGCGCATCTTTTCCGAAGCCAGGAGTTCCGCCGGGTTTGGCGGCAGGCCTCCGCTTGTAATGACCGAGAGTCCCAGATTATCCCAGGGTTGGATTGCGTCTTTAAGGGAAATTTTCTCAAGAAACACGTCGCTCAAACCGATTCGATTGGTCAGTCCCAGTTCACGATGCGTGCGCGGACGGCGAAGGTCCGCATCCACCAAAATAACACGCTTACCGCTTTGGGCAATGATCGCTGCCAGGTTAATGGCTACAGTTGTCTTTCCTTCGGATGCGCCAGGGCTGGATATTAGTACGCTCTTGATGGGTTTATCTACTGCAATGTAATCCAGGTTTGTGCGTAAGGAACGAAATGCTTCGGCGGCTGGCGAACGCGGCAGGCGCACAACATGCGGGCTGGGATTTTCCTCTTCATCCACCACTACATGCAAAGAATAGCCCAGGACGGGTAAGTGCAGGATGCGTTCAACATCATCACGGGTTTTTAGGGTTGTATCCAATGAGTTCATCAGCAGGATCGTGGTGATTGATAAAATCAATCCAGCAAGCCCGCCCAATACGGTATTGAAAAGTACGCGTGGACGGATCGGTGCGGCGGTGGCGTTGGCAGGGTTGAGTTGCACAATGTTTGTTACGTTTTGCATGCGCGCCAGGCGGACAGCTTCACGGTTATCTAATGTAGTGAGATATATTTGTTGATAGAGATTAAGATTTTTCTCCAGACTGGTAATCCTGTCGGTAGTGCCATCTATTTTTCCTGTGACAAGCAGTCTGGTATATATATCCTGATAGGAAACAAGCAAATCCTGCTGGGATGACAGCTTCTGCTGTTGGTCAGCCAACGCTTTTTCCAGCCCGCTGGGTTCCACAAGAGGAGTCAGCCAGCTTACCTCTTTTGAGAGAGTCTCGATCTTCTGCCGGGTATTGTTTATGGAAACACCCAGTTCGGCCATTTGAGATTGAACGGTAGTAGCAAGCGCCGGGTCCTGTTTGACCAAGGGATCGTTCGCGAGTTTATCTTCCAAAGTTTGATAGTCAGCCTCTTGTTGGGCGAGCAAAAGTTGAGCTTGCGACAGATTAGCCGCATTCGTTGTCAGCATACTTTGTGCGCGAACGATTGTGCCCACGTTTGACAGTTTTTCAAGTTCCGCATCGATGGTGCTGATGTTTGCCTGGGTAAGATCAATGTTGGTCTTTGTGTTGTCAAGCTGCTCAGTTAAGGCATCCGCAGTGGCTTTTCCAAGCTCGGTCTGCAGCCCGGTAATTTTGCCTTCCAATTCCGCGATTTGTAAATCGAGACTGGCTTCAGTGTCAGTATAGCGTGTGGATTGAATGCTTTCGTTCTGTTCAGCCAATACTTTAACGAGTGAATTGGCAATGACAATCGCACGAGCCGGATCGGCATCTTCCACAGTGATACGAATGATCTGGGTATTGGTGGCCGCACTGACTTTAATTTGTTTCTGCCCTATCTTCGGCCCCCCTACGAGCGTCCATACATTTTCCAGTACCCAATCCTGTGAGAGAAGTTCGACATAGGTCTGGGCCACTTGCTGGCTGCTAAGCTGCTGGGTAATATCAGTAACAGGCCCCTGGGAGTTGGAGCGTGCCACCATTACCTGGGTGGATGCGGAGTAGATGGGAGTTTGTAATTTACTGGCTAAAAATGCCGCCCCCATTCCAAAAAACAAACCAAGCAAGATTAATAAAGCGCCGCGGCGTAATGCATCAAAAAAACGTTTGAGGTCAATGGGCTCAAATGCCTCAAAATCCTGATTATGATTATTTTCCATACATTCTCCGATGAAAATTAATCTTATTCTATCAAAAAAAACACCTTTGGGGGCTTGCGTTTCGGCAATGTGCAAAATAAGCGACTTTAATCGTGTTTGTCAGGCTTGAAAAGTGACAAATATCGCCGGGCGTACTAAAAGTCTGTAGATGAGTTTGCTCCCTTCGCTTACTTGTCATCATCTAAGGAGAAACTCGGAAGATAATCTCAAAAACGACATCCTTTTTCAGCCCGGTCTCGAAAACCCATTTATCCTGCTCCCGCTGAAGCCCCGCAGGGGAGTTTGTTAATTCGGCTTTATCAGGCAATCGCAAAGTGATGGTCAAGGGAATGGCAATTGTGCCTGGTTGTTTTTGTACTGTCAGCCGGTATGTCCAAACTCTGCTTGCGGAATTCTGTTGGATAACGGATGAAGGTAAACTAAAAACAAAGGATGTGTGTATGGTATTTTTCTGCGGGATGACCACCAGCGCGCCAAATGCCTGCACAGCGGTAATGCCATCATCCTTCAGCAGATCAACCTGCGCAGGCACGGGAATCTCCCGCAGAGTTTGTTCTGCGGGAATTGCCTGGAGAGTCGCGTCACGTAATTGCGTTCCCGCCGGATTATAGACACGCAGATAGGTAAAGTGACAGGCGTCCATTGTATAGACTTCGGACATATTTGTCCCAATGGCATCCAAACGCGGTACACAAGGCGAATCGCTTTGTGATTTGTTGGTATGGCTTACGGTCAAATTACCCAGAGGAGCAGTGGGAGATGTCAAGTCAACTTTATAGTTCAAGGCGGTTGCGAGCAGGGTGTTGCTCTTATTAAATCCGATATTACTATCCACTACCATTAAAAAGTCACTGTTTTGAGGCGGGCGTACAGCGCCATCCCAGGCGCGGCGAGCCAGTAGTGCGGTGGTCTCGGGGTCATCGAATTGAAGCAGGATATGGCGTTCATCCAGTAGCTGAATCAATGCAGTTCCCAGTGAACTCCAGGTTGATCCGCGCGCGCCCAGGATTTTTTCCAGCAATGGTTTTGCGAGTCTGCCAATAAATTGTTTTCGATCCCACTCTCCTGCTACACCACGCGGGCGAGACTCTTTGGCCGAACGCATATAACTTAATACATTTTGGCTGGTGATATCAAAATTGACTCCCTCCACGCGGATGGGGCCGATTGTCTTTAGTATCTCCACAACCACATGTTGATTGATCGCAATCACCCCATCCACAGAGTAGGCTCGTGAATAGGAATATAAATACTCCGCCCATTCCGCGCTCGTGCGAAAATCGGTAAACCAGTTGGAGTCGCGCAGCATCAGAATTTCCGCCGCCATGTATTTATCCAACTGCCAGGGGGCATTTGGATATGGCTTTGTCAGGTCATCCACCTGTTCTGACGACTCGATATTAATGGATAGTAATTTTCCATCCTTTACCACAACTGAGCCAACAGCCGTCAAATACCCGCCCGTTGGACGCAATTCGTCCTCGTTTTGGATGAGCAACAAATAGGTTTGCGGACCGACCTTGCCGACTCCCAGCAAACGCGGCGCACTATGCACCAAGGCTAACGCATCTTCCATTTGGAATTGCTTCCCTGCGATGGACTCCAATAATGGATCGATACGCGCCTCGATGAGTTTCTTTAAATAGGGGGAGAGTCTTTCGGAATCGATACGATCACGCGCCGCCTGGGCCTGAGTTAGCGCAACCTGGGCGCTCAGCAATTTGGGCTCTACCTCTTGCAACTCTTGCAGGATGGCAGGAATATCCACAGCTTGATCTTTTTGTAAAGCAGTTTCAAGGCTGGGTTGTAAGGCCTGTACGCCCTCGTCGGCGGCGATGGCGAGTTCATTGGCCATCTCAAGCAAATCGGGGGCCTGTACTATATCTCCGCCGTATGTGGGAACCCAACCCAAATACGGAGTAACACCGAGAAAAGGCGAAGCCTCCATTTTTAATGCATTAACCTCATTTCGGAGATCATGTATCAAAGGCGCAATTTTGCCGATCTCATCCGCTTTTGGGAATGGAGAAAGATATTTTTCCAGCGCATCGACTTTTTGTTTTATCGTGACTGCGCGTTGATAAAATCCCCAACCTTTCAAAACTCCAAAGGTTAATGCGGTCAACACAAGCAAAGCGATAACGCTGGTAACGAGCTTCCACCGCGGGCGGTGCGGCATACTCACAGGTTGACTTTCCAAACGATTTTCCTCCTGTGAGATCAACTCAATAAATCGTTCCAGGCCCTTGCGGTGCCAGTCGCTGATTGTGCTGTCTGAAGCGATGCCGGGTTCGTCTCCCACCAGACGATAGCGAACGCGTTCTTCCTGGGTGACATCTTCACTGCCAAAGACAAACAACAGGATTGCCCTGTCAATGGATTGCCAGGCTTCGCGCAGGGAGGATGGTTTTTGCGCGCCATAAACGATCGGTGCAAAATAATAGGCGGCAAGCAATCCAAATTCTCCCCAGCGGGTATCGAGGCGCTTCCCCCGTTTTGGCGGCATGGGAGGTTTCATCTCCCTGAACAAATGAATCAGAGTCAGTACCAACCGTCGGCCCGGGTCTTGTGACGCGTAAACAGGATCAACTGTCAGTTTGCGCGCCGCCCAGGGATGCGAATCCAATGCCTGCGGGTCGCGCAAGTCATCCAATACTTTTTTTAGCGATTCGATGGTGTAATCCGATGTTTGCATTGCTGAAGAAATTATAACACCCGCAAAAATATGCCTGAAATAACCAATCCGAAGGAAATCCGAAGCCGCAAACCCCTCCATCCCGGCTAAAATATTGCCCATAGTGGAAAGAGCAGTTCATCATAAAAAGGAGAAATTTCATGAACCGAACATTTCGTTTTGTAATGGCAGGCTTGCTTGCGCTTCTGGTGATTGCCGGGGCGGCCAGCGTTTGGGCCAGCCCAAGCAGACAGGGTACCGTGCCGGTTCCGCCTCCTGAGGGCGGTGGCGGCGGCGGAGATACAAGCTGTGAAAAAGTGGATATGATCAAAGTTGTATTTACTATTTTCCCGCCTGATGATAAGAAATACGAGTGCCTGGCAACCAATATCACCACGCCCACGCCGGATGAATATGGCCCGGCCCCGGAGAATTTTGCGTTCTATAGCGATATTTTCAAGTTTGAGGTGACATTAGACAATGCGCCTGTTGTTGAAATTCCAACCCAGGTCTGCTATGCTTATCCTCCCGAGTTTGAGGAAAAAGAAGCAATGATTTTTATTTGGGATGCTGACGCAAATGAATGGAAAATCATTCCCGGTGATGGTAACGGTGTGCCGGATGGCGGCCTGGCTTCCGGGGATCCCAAGCAGATCTGTGTTACATCTCCTACAACAGGCATTTTCTCGTTGATCGGAAAGCCGTAAACAATAATCAGTCCTCATTTTATAAAACTGGGAAGAGCAAGCCTCTTCCCAGTTTTATTTTCCCAACTGTATATGTTGTACTTTTTGAAGGGCGGGTATAGAAATTGCGGGATGGGTTGTCTTATGCCATATCAAAAAATAAACCAAGGTGACGATTATGACAGATACAAAAAATGGAAATGCCTTTGAAATTGGAATTTATTCCTTCGTGGAATTGACCCCCGATCCCGCCACGGGACAGTTGCTCAGCTCCACCGAGCGGATGAGCAACCTGATGGAGACCATCGAACTCGCCGACCAGGTTGGCCTCGATGTTTTTGGACTCGGAGAACATCACCGACCCGATTTCATTTCATCCTCGCCAGTCACCATTTTGGCCGCCGCCGCCGCGCGGACAAAGAATATTCGCCTTGGCACCGCCGTGACCGTGCTAAGTTCTGATGACCCCGTGCGCGTCTTTCAGGATTTCGCAACATTGGATTTGCTATCCAAGGGCCGTGCCGAGATCATGGCTGGACGCGGTTCATTTGTTGAATCATTTCCCTTGTTTGGCTATGACCTGAATGACTACAACGAGTTATTCACCGAAAAATTGGATTTGCTTTTGAAACTGCGCGAATCGGAAGTTGTGACATGGGCTGGCAAACATCGTCCCGATTTATTTGAGCAGGGAATTTACCCCCGCCCGCATCAGGAGAAAATACCGGTCTGGATCGCAGTGGGTGGGACGCCTGAGTCCGTCATCCGCGCTGGGACGTTGGGGCTGCCAATGGCGCTCGCCATTATTGGCGGCATGCCTGAACGCTTCGCGCCGCTCACAGATTTATATCGCGCCTCCGCCGAAGAGGCGGGACATGACCTGTCACAGATTAAGTTGAGCATCAACTCACACGGATTCATCGGCGACGACTCAAAACAAGCCGCCGACGATTATTTCCCCTCATTTCAAATGATGATGAATAAAATTGGAAAAGAGCGCGGCTGGACTGGAATCACCCGCCAGCAATTTGAGGGCTCCCGTACCCTGCGCGGCTCGGACTTTGTCGGCACACCCGATGAAGCCATCGAAAAGATTCTATTCCAGCACAAGATATTCAATCACCAGCGCTTTTTGATTCAACTCGGCATTGGGACAATTCCGCACGCCAAGATGATGCGCGCCATTGAATTACTTGGCACGAAGGTTGCGCCTGTGGTAAGGAAAGAGATTTCGGGGTGAGTCTTGAGAGTGTCATCGTCTCTCAGTTCCATGTTTGAAATGCCCCGTGACACGCGCCATTTCCAATTGAGCTTGCTGGACATCGACACCGTCAATGGATGCAAGGAATTTCTCGGCAGCATTCCCTTTGAGAATGAGGATTTGCCTGCCATTCCAGTGAATGAACACTTTCCTGTCTTTGGTCATTCGAAATGAGAAGGGTTCCGCTTCAAGTTTTCCGCGTTTGTCAATTTTGCTCATGAGTGGATGAAACCAACTCCGATAGCCATTGTTTATTCTGTTGAATTACTCGTTTCCGAGACTTCTGTCGGACAATAGATTCCTTCGTTGGGTGCAGATTTCTGAATGCGGCACCATCGAAAATCACAACAATCATCTCCGCGCCCCAATGTTTTTGTTCGTTCCCAACTTATCTTAGGAAGTGCTTGCGCCAACCAATCATCCGTTTTGCAGTATATAGTAGTAAGTTCTTTTGCATTATTTTCGATTAAGACATCGAGAATAATGCAGCGATAGATATTTATGGCAAAACAATCATTGTCATCAATGATTGTTTCTTGTGAACCTGGCAAATACTCTTTAGAAGTCATCAACCTTAATATAGGTTTGATAATTGAAAAAGGATTTGGGAGATAATTTAATAAGTTTATACCTTGCAGTCGATTTGTGAAAAAAGTTCTTTTGAACAAAATTTCCACTTCATTAAGAACCTTGACTTGGTTATGATTCTCATCGTACAGTGCTTTATAGATAGACAATCCTGGAAGAATTCGAGAATTTAATACTGCTTGATGGTTTGAATATTTACTGCCAGCATAGTCGGAACGAAACATGTCGTAATAAGCCTGTGCTTTTGAGGCGAGTTCCTTTGATCTTGGTATATCGTAGAATTCTGTCAATATCTGTTGCCACTTGCTCGTGTACGGCATTTTTTTCATAAGGACGCTTCTGACAATTCTTTTAGGCAGCGCACCAACGGATTGCGTTACCCGCGCTGGGGCGGGCGTGGATTCGGCTTGAGAGCAGGAAAAGCCCAAAGCCAGAAAAATGCTCGACGCGAAGCGTGCCGCAGAATCCCACACGCCAGATGCATGCTTTGTTGGGCAGCTTCATTTTCTTATTATGTATTATGCAATAGCCGTCCGCAAGATACGCGGAAGTTTCCAAATATTTGGACTAGTCATTAGGTCAACCAGTAGCGGTGCCATCTGGCGCAATACTTTTCCGCGGGAAACGAAGGCAATCGGTTTTGGCGTTTCACGGAATTTAGCATATATTACGGTCTTTTGTGGTTTTGAAAACATCAAAGTGTTATGCACAAAACTATTTCCAGATTGAATGTCGTAGATATTCCCGCCCGGGAACGCCCCCCAAGGCGTGGTCATCAATACCCAACTGAGTCCGGCAGAACAGTTGATACCAATCGTTCCATAACGCAGTTGCTCAATGGCTGTTTCGACTGCGACTTTTACTTCAGGGTCTTTCATGGAATTTGGATGGACGACCATCCCCGCTGCGAGAGTTCCCCACAACGTTTCATTTGAAAATACAACCGCCCGTTCCAAATATTCCGGGACACTACTTGCGGAAATCATTGCAACGGCAACTACACTGCAAAAAGCCTCCGTTGTGAAACAGATATCCGTGCGATTCTGAATGTTGATATCAGTGACAATTGTCCAGGGGAGCTGGCCTTCCTTCGGCTCTCCAATCTGTTCGGCGTTCGCGTGGGCATCCAAATAGGATTGGTATCGTTGTTGACTGCCCGGGTAGTAAGCAAATCGCAAGGGTGTGCGGGAATAAATTCGACGGAGTGCATCCAGGAAAGCGGCGCGTTGTTTCCATTCGGCGTGAAGGATGATGACCCGGGGGGTATTACATGCGCAACTGGCATGTGTGGTAATCCAAGAAACTAGGTTTTCTGTCTGATAGTCCAAGTCTTCTTGATTCCATTTGCCCGGCACAATCGTGACCGGCGTAACGTTCCCCAACTCACCACTGACATTTTTTTTCAATAAGGGTTGACGCTCGGCCTTACGGCGTGCGCCTAATTCTCCAGGTCCGAAGACTATGGTGTCAAAAGTCTTATCGGAACCGGTAATAAAGACCTCGTCCACAAGAGGGTGTTGGCACAGGTACGCTCCTTCCTTCGCCCCGCCATAAACAATCTGCATATACCCTGCCTCAATCAGACAGTGGAATCCCAGATTGAGTAATGGCCCAATGTAATCATTGACTGGGTTCATTTTCAACAATACAACCTGATTCTGAACAAAGAGTTTGTCTAAAACATCGGTAACAGGGATGCCGGGTAGGTTTCCGGCTCCTAGGACAAGGGCGACTTTTCCAGATGGGACAGATTGGGAATAAGCCAAAGCTTGTGTCTTTGGCAGGTCTTCGAGAGTAATCCCAGGCTCCATCCATACTTCCACTCGGTAACCGCTGAATAATACTTGGTCATAAAAGGTTTGCGGAAATACTTGGGCGGACACCTGCTTGTTAGTACGGGTAATTACAGGGCCGGGAACCTTTGGAACACCTCCCGCTTGAATTTCAATCAGAGCTCTTTTTAAGCCCTGCAAATTTCGTAGAACAGAGTAGGGTCCCGCCATACATTCTATGCCAATTGCGTAATCGTCGGCTCCGATTCTTTCAGCGGATGTCACTTGCTCCACCCATTGATCCGCAAGAGCGGAAAAATCATGAATCATCGTTTCCAGGTAACAAAGGCGATTCTTGATTGATTCTCCGCCCCACTTATCTTTATGTCCATGAAGCTGCTGCACAATCGTATCAATTTCGCCGATGGTTGACGCTGGCATCATTCCACCCGCAGAAGGGTAAACAAAGGAACCGAGTATTGCAGATTGAGTCTGGTTCATTTGCAAGTTCTCCTTTCTGTAGAACCAAGCCAATATTGTGATTTCTTGGTGAGATGAGCGGCTGCTCAACTATATATTATGCAACATTATGCGTAATATATCCCTATGAGGGATGTTGTACAGTGGCACACTGCATAACCGACTATGTACAGATTATACATCCTCAACCCGAAACAGTATTCCTCTTTTTCTCTGGTAAAATACCCACCTGTGATTTCAGCCCGCAAGGCGTGTGTCCCTTTCACACCTCCTCTCTTGCCTGTCTGAGACGCAAAATAATCTAAAGGAGTAAGTCAACATGGTAAGAATTCGTTTACGTCGTATTGGTCTAAAAGGCCAACCCACGTACCGCATCATCGCTGCGGATAAGGAAGCCCCCCGCGATGGTCGCTTTTTGGAAATTTTGGGCGTGTACAACCCACGCACCAATCCCGCCACCATTCACATAAAGGAAGATCGCGTCTTCCATTGGATGAAGAACGGCGCCCTGCCGACCGAGTCCGTGGCTCAGGTTTTCAAAGCCTCCGGCACGCAAGCTCGCTTTGAACGCTTCAAGAAAGGCGAGACCATTGAAATCCTCGTCGCAGAAGCCGCCGAAGCAGAAGCCAAACGCGCCGCCCCTGCACGCACAACCAAGTAATATATATGTCGTTGCGAGGAGCGCACTTCGCGACGAAGCAACCTCCTAATTAAGTAAGGGATTGCTTCGGGCGGACGAACACCGCCCTCGCAATGACATGAGTAGGCAGTTATGAAAAACCTCATTGAATACATCGCCAAATCCCTTGTAGAACATCCAGAAGAAGTACAAGTGAGTCAGAGTGGGAACGGTTCGCGGGTACGCATCGAACTCAATGTCTCGAAAGACGACATGGGGCGCGTGATCGGCAAAGGCGGAAAAGTGGCGAACTCCATTCGCATCCTGCTCCGAGTGGCCGCCGAGCGCGAAGGCAAACAAGCCACACTCGACGTAATGGAACCCTAATGCCAGCACAACCGCAATCATCAGGCTCGCCGGCAGGCGAGCCTGTCTATTTAGTGATCGGATATCTTCGCCGTTCACATGGCGTGCGCGGCGAGATCATCATGGATCTGCACACCGACTTCCCCCAGCGCATCAAATCAGGCCGCAAAGTTTTGGTCGGCGAGAAGCACCAGCCGCTCACGTTCGACACTGTCCGCCCGCATAACGATGGACTTCTGGTCAGTTTTCGCGGCATTGACACTTCTGAAGATGTCAGCAAGCTGCGCAATCAATGGGTCTATGTCAAAGCCACCGAAGTCCCGCCGCTGCCAGAAGGCAAACATTATCAATATGAAATGATCGATCTGGATGTTATGGACGAGAAAGGGAATCCGCTTGGCAAGTTGGTGGAAATATTGGAAACTGGTGCGAACGATGTCTATGTCGTTCGGGATGATACTGGCAAGGAGATTCTCCTCCCCGCCATACCCTCGGTCATTCTGGACCTGAATATGGATCAGCGTACTTTGAAAGTTCATCTGCTTGACGGTTTGTAGGTCACGCTTCAAGCGTGACTATTTGCTCAAGGCGGCGTCCCCGCCGCCGGGGACGGCGGCAAGAGCATATTG
>JACRBH010000211.1 GCA_016234535.1 Chloroflexota bacterium | reverse complement strand
TCCGAGGATCACACCCAGCGGAATTAATCCAAGTGAAATATCCTGAAGGAATTGTTTCTTGGCATACAGCCAAACACTGAGATAAATAATCGAAACCAGTTTCGCCAATTCAGAAGGCTGCGCCGACCCATTAAAGAACGCGCGCGATGCGCCAAAGCGAATCTCATTGATCAATAAAACAACGATCAACAAAATAATGGTGCCTGCCATGGCGGGCAAAGCCAATCTGCGCCAGTAATGATAATCAAAGAACGCCAGGCCAATGGCAATGACAACACCAAGCCCAAGCCACATCGTCTGGCGGTTGAACATTTTCATCGCATCGCCATACGCGCCAAGCGAAAAATCCCACGAGGCCGAATAGAGCATCAACAGGCCGAAGACGATCAATGTCACAACAGCGACAAGCAGCGGCATATCGAACCCGCCCGTAAATCTTGGGCGTTTGTTCTGCCGCTCCGCGTAAGTCCGTTCGTTCATGAAAGTTCCTGTACCCATTTTCTAAACAACTCTCCTCTCTCTGCAAAATCCTTGAAGGCGTCATAACTCGTGCCGCCCGGTGAAAGCAGGACGACATCTCCCGCCGAGGCAATTTCCGCGGCTTTGAGGACCGCCTCTTTAAGATCATTCACGCGATGAAGGTCAACGCTTCTTGCGCCGCCGACAGTTGATACGGCTTTCTGAATCAGTTCTGCCGCTTCGCCAAAAACCACTACGTGATCCACGCGGTCGTGAATCAATTTCGCAATATCTTCCCACGGAAGTTTCTTATCGCGTCCGCCGAGAATCAATACAATCGGCTCATCGAAGGCATGGATGGCGGCCATGCTTCGTTCCGGCGCAGTTGCAATCGAGTCGTTGTACCAGCGCACACCACGCAGCTCACGGACAAGCTCCAGCCGATGCGGTACGCCGCGAAATTCCTCCACAGCTTCGAGCATGTCATCCAGTTTGAATCCAGCCGCATGACCGATGGTGAACGCGGCAAGCACGTTCGCTACATTATGGTCGCCGCGCAACTGAATCTTTTCGCGCAAGATCAAAGGCAGATATGCGTTGCCATCGCGCAGGTTCAACAATCCATCGTGGTAATAAGCGCCACTGAGACCTTCCTCCAGTTCATGCAAACTAAAGGTCAACAGTTTGCCTTTGGCCTTGCTGCGTAAACTCCACGCGCCTTTGTCATCATGACCGAGGATGGCGGTATCTTTTTCAGATTGAAATTCCAAAATGCGCGACTTTGCATTCGTGTACGCTTCCATCGTACCGTGACGGTCCAAATGATTCGGCGTGATATTCAGAATGGCAGAGATGTTCGGTGAAATGGTCATCTGTTCCAGTTGAAAGGAAGAGAGTTCCATGATCGCGAGGTCATCGGCCTTCATGTCATCGACATAATTTATTAATGGGTCTCCGATGTTGCCGCCAACGAATGCAGAATGATGAATGCGGAATGCAGAATGTTCTGCATTCTGACTTCTGACTTCTGCATTTTTCTTCGCCATTTCGCCAACCAGCGTCGTTGTCGTGGTCTTGCCAGCCGAGCCGGTAATGCCGATTGTCTTGCAAGGCGCAGCTTCCATGAAAATCTGGGTGTCGTTGGAAAGCGGGATGCCGCGTCTGACAGCTTCCTCGACGATGGGTAATGTCAACGGGACGCCGCCGGAGAGGCAAAGCACATCGGTGTTATTCAATAATTCCAACGGATGCCCACCCACTGCCCATGCCACATTCGTATCCGCGAGCGATGCGCGGGCTGAGGCAAGTTCGCCCGCAGTGCGCGAGTCACTCAAAGTCACGTGTGAACCGTGGCGAGAGAGCCAGCGGGCAAGGGCTAAACCTTGTCGGGCGGCTCCTAAAATTAGTACGTGAGTGTTGTTCCAGTTGGTCATGATTTTCTATCGTCATTGCGAGGAGGGTGTTTTTCCCGACGAAGCAATCTCCAGCATTATGTTGGAGATTGCTTCGGGCGAAGAACAAGAGCGCCCTCGCAATGACGGAATAATTACACCTGCGATAAACCTATTCCGATCAACGCGGCCATCAAACCGATGAGCCAGAAGCGCTGCACAACCTGTGTTTCACTCCAGCCGAGCAATTCAAAATGCAAATGGATGGGAGCCATTTTGAAAAAGCGTTTTCCTTTTGTCCATTTGAAATAAACGATCTGGATCACATCGCTAACCATCTCTGCCAGCGGGATAATGCCAATGATCAACAGCATGGGCCATTGACCGGTCATCAGCGCGACAACCGCCAGCACCGCGCCCAATGGAAGCGAACCGGTATCGCCCATGAATAATTCCGCCGGATGTACGTTGAACCACAAAAAGCCGAAGAGTCCGCCGACCAGGATAAAGCAAAAACGCGCGATAAACACCTGCTCCTGCATCAAGGCAATCGCGCCGAATGCGGCGATGGCAGTTGATGCAATCAACCCTGCGAGACCGTCAAGGCCGTCTGTAAAGTTCATCGCATTCGACTCGGCAACAATAATAAAAGCCGCGATCGGCACATACAGCCAGCCAAGTTTGATATCGAAGAACAAACCGGGGAAATACATGTCCGGCACTTTCATCCAATATTTCAAAACGTAGGCGGTCACAAGCGCCAGGATCACTTGAAAGATAAATTTCGTGCGCGCCCGCATCCCCTCCCCTTTGCGCTTGCCATGAATACCTTCCCAATCATCCACTGCGCCAAGAATGGCATAGCAAACCATTACGGCCATCGGCACCAGGATCGAGCGCCCCACCCCGCTTTCACTTACACCGATCAAAGCCACCGCGTTGAGCAAACCGCTAAATAGCAATACCGGGAAAATAAAGAGGACGCCGCCCATGGTTGGTGTGCCCATCTTCACTCCATGATGACCCGGCTCCTCTACGCGGATAATTTTGCCGATCTTGTAATGCCGCAAAATTCGCAGTAAGGGGCCACCCCAAATGGCAGTCATCAGAAAAGTGAGACCGGCCAGGCTGAGGGAGAGCGCAATCTGTTTCATGATTGCACCTCCAGGGCGGCTGTGATGCGATCCATGCGCAAACCATGCGAGCCTTTAATGAGAACTGCATCGCTCGATGTTAAGTGTTTATTCAACCAATCCACAATTGGTTCGACCTCTTCAAATTCAAAGATATTTGCGGGTTTCATGCCGGCACGGCGGGCCGCGTCAGCAATCATGTGCGCGCGCGGACCAAGCGTAATCAATATTTTTGCGACCTGCGCCGTCCGCAGACCAACCATCTCATGACCTTGTTTTTCATAGGGACCCAATTCGAGCATATCGCCCAAGACAGCCAGCTTGCGGCCATCCATTTCATCAAGCAGGTTGATCGCGGCCAGCATGGATTCGGGCGAGGCGTTGTATGTGTCATCCAAAATCAAAGCGCCGGTCGTGGTACGCACAGCGACGAGACGTAATTGAGCAAGCCCCTGTGCAAAGCCTTCAAAAATCTCCTGCCAGCCGAGGCCATCATTGAGTCCAACTGCGGCGGCGCGCAAGGCAGTGTGTACGGAGTGCCGTCCGATCATGGGAACACGAGAATGAACGGTTTCACCTTTGTAATGCAGGCGGAAGCGGATGCCATCCAGCCCAAGCCCTTCGATCTGGTCAGCCCAAAGATTCGCTTCAGGCGAAAGGCCGTAGAAGAATACACGGGCTTTCGACTTCTCTTCCATTTTGCGAACCCAGGGATCGTCGAAGTTAAGGATGGCGACGCCGTCCGCTGGAAGTGACTGGATCAATTCACTTTTGCCGCGCGCGATGGCTTCCTGTGAACCGGCCCGCTCGGCATGGACTGTGCCAATATTTGTCACAACACCGATTTGGGGCAGGGCAATATCGCAAAGGAATTGGATTTCGCCGGGGACGTAAAATCCCATCTCCAGAACGGCGCGTTCATATCCTTTGCCAAGTCTTAAGATCGTGAGGGGCAGGCCGATCTCATTGTTTAGATTGCCGGGGCTTTTGAGGGTGCGGTAGCGAGTGCCAAGCACCTCGGCGATCATCTCTTTTGTGGTGGATTTGCCCACGCTGCCGGTCACACCGATCACACGCAAGTCCAATTTACGACGCCAGAAGCGCGCAATCTGCTGGAGGGCCGCAATGGAGTTGTCCACACGCAGGCAGAGAGGAGGAGAAAAGTCAAAGGTTGAATCTACCGGTAGACCGGCACGCAGATCGAGGGTCCGAAAAGAAGCGGGCATTTCCTTTTGAGTTAAAGCAAAAGATGCCCCCCTATTAAATGCTTCCGCAATAAAGTTGTGTCCATCCGCCTTTTCACCGGGGATCGCCACAAAGAGCGAGCCGGGGATCACCACACGCGAGTCAATAGCCGCTTCAGTGATAAGCGCGGCCGCATTTGAAATGCGAACCGCGTTGCGTGTGATGGCTTCGAGGGCGTCTGCTAGGGTGAGCATGTTATTTCTGGGCGAATTGATTTCGAATGGAATCGGGGGGAATATCCAAAAGGATGACTGTTTTCTCAGCTATTTGTGCGAAGACCGGGGCGGCGGTTTCAGAGCCCCATATCGATGCAGAAGGTTCTTCAAGCCAGACGTAAATCATAAATTGCGGGTCATCGACCGGCCCCCAGCCTATGAAGGATGCGTTGGTCTTGGTGCTATCATAAAACCCGTTGACGGGGATTTGCGCGGTGCCGGTCTTGCCAGCCACACGATAGCCGGGCACAAGCGCCATTGATCCCTCGAACTCGAGAGAATTGGCGAGCATTTCAGAAAGAGTATCAGCCGTCTGGGCAGAGATGGGCGAACCTGCAAATTGCGCCGGCACATTGTATTGGCGTTCGTCACGCACCATTGCAAACAACGCGTGAGGGGTAACGCTCCGTCCATGATTGGCAATGGAGGATGCGGCCATCATGATCTGGATCGGTGTTACGGCAACACCCTGACCGAAGGAGTTTGTGCCAAGGTCAACAGGATACCAATCCGAGTCGCCAGGAATCTTGAGCCTGCCGGCGGCTTCCCCG
>JACRBH010000210.1 GCA_016234535.1 Chloroflexota bacterium | reverse complement strand
GTTCTTTCAAGTCCTGGCACAACTTCAAACTTTGGAATGTCTACGAAGTTCTCTGGCTTCTCGGCGCGTACCTTGAATATTTGAGTCTCGTCACCAATCGTTTCCGCGCCAGCAACCGCGACGAGTACATCCAACTCATGCGCGGGCATAAACTCGCGGGCGGCGGGTTTTCGCTCTTCTTTCAGATTCAGGAAAAAGTTGACGCATTGATAGATCAGGTCAACCCTGAGGATGAAGCGGATGTGGATCGCACCGTCGCCGAGATCAAAAAACTATTTGAACAATTCCCTTGGATGTCATCCGCTTTCAAAGACTTGCTCAACGGCAAGAATCATCTGCCCGATAACAAAATAAGATTGAACCTGCTCAACCGTCGTGTGGGTTTTATGGGCAGCGGCGAATATCGCAAGCATTTCTTTGGTGAAAAATCCATGCTCACTTTGTTGAAAAAAGCCATCGAAGACCAATTCAAGTATTCCGTCCCTGCCTTGAATCGCAAACGGAAAACACGCGCCCGCCTTGCCTGGCAGACTCCCTTCTCCCCTCGGGAGAAGGGCAGGGGATGAGGGCATGTTCGACACTTCCCTTCGCCGTTTCAAAGATCAGGTTGGCACGCCACTGGCGAGACGCATGAGTCGCGTCTCGCCTATGTTTATTTCCATCCTTGCCCTAGTCGTCGGTTTACTTGCAACCTACACCGCATATAAACATCAATATATTTGGGCGTTGGCGTTTTGGTTCCTCAACCGCATATTGGATGGACTCGACGGCTTGATCGCACGCCTGCACGATACACAATCGGACTTCGGCGGATACATGGACATCCTAACTGATTTTGTGATCTATGCCGCGCTTCCCATCGGACTGGTAGTTGGCTCGCCCTCCGAGCAGCATTATCTTGCTCTGATATTTTTACTGGCAACCTTCTATGTCAACACCGCCTCGTGGATGTACCTCGCCGCAATCCTCGAAAAACGCGCCGCGCATGCCCCCGAAACACAAACCACCATCGTCATGCCCTCTGGCATCATCGGCGGATTTGAAACCATCATCGCCTACGGGATATTTTTATTATTCCCTGCATTCATCACAACTCTGTTCTCCATCTTCGCCGCCCTTGTTTTCATCACCACCATTCAACGCCTGATCTGGGCAAAACGTAACCTAACCTAAAACTTGGAACCTGAAACTTGAAACTCAAAATAGACACCCCCGCTCCAAACTTCACCCTACAAACTGTTGAAGGCGAACAAGTCACCCTCAGCGAAGTCCTCAAAAACGGAAACGCCCTGCTGGTCTTTCTCCGCCATCTTGGCTGAATACCCTGCCGCGAACATGCCGCACAGTTGTGCGCGCGCCAAAACGAATTTGCCCAATTGAATACCCGCGTCTTTATCATTTCCTTTGGAACCCTCCCCGCACTCCAGCAATGGATGAATGAAGTCTGTGGGACGTTCACCGTTTTACTTGACCGTGACCGTACCGCCTATAAAGCCTATCAACTTGAACGCTCGCGCCTGCGCTCGTATCATCCGAGCGTAGTGTGGATTTATATCAAACGCTGGTTCCAGCGCGGCGAGTTCTACGACTCACACGGCGACGACACTTCCCAACTCGGCGGCGATTTCATTGTTGATAAAAACGGCATCCTGCGTCTGGTCTATCCGAGCCACGACCCAGCCGATAGACCGTCTGTGGATGATTTATTGAAGGTGTTGAGAAATCTATGAACACTCTCCCTACTCATCTCGTCATCAACGCCGCAATTGAAAAGAAATTTGGCGCAAAGTTCAAACTCGCCAAATCTGCTTTTTTGTGGGGTTCGGTCACGCCCGATATTCCGCTGGGATTGCTTTCGTTGGGATACTTTTTCTATAACAGCTATTTTACTGTCCAACCTGTGTCTGGAATGATGAACAGCGCCTTCGATAATCTATACTTCAACAATCCCTGGTGGATTGCAAGCCATAACTTTCTGCATTCCCCAACTGCTCTCATCATCTACGCTGTCCTGCTCTGGCGCTTTGTAGACAAAATCGGCACTCGCGGACATTGGTGGTTATCCTTCGTCTTCGGTTGCATGATTCACTCGGTCGTCGATATCCTCACCCATTACAATGATGGTCCCGTGCTATTCTTTCCCTTCGATTGGCATACGCGCTTTCACGGTCCAGTCAGTTATTGGGATAAAGCCCATTACGCAAGTCAATTCGTTTACTTTGAAGTCGGCTTGAATATCGTTTTGCTTGGATACTTGTTTCTCCCTAAATTAATCAACCAAGTCAAGAAACGCCTCGCCTGATCATCGCTTTCGCGCAACCACCACTTCCGAACTGATTCCCCGCGCCACTGCAATGTGATAATGTTCAAGCTCCCAATCAGCATCGAGAAAACCGCGTACTTCAACAGGTCGGCATCCGCCCACCCATTTGGGGTTCAAGGCGAAGCGTACATTCCAAAACGCTGTCCATGCCTTTGAGAACAAGCCTTTACCGTTCGTTAAACCCGTCAGGCACAGCAACCCATATTTCTTCAAAATACGTTTTGCCTCGCCGATCACTGCAAAAATTTCATTAAACGAAAGAATATCCAACACATAATTAGAGACAAAACGATCTGCGCTTGCATCAGGCAATGGCAGAATCGCCCCACCCGTTGATTCCCATACGGTTTCTCGATTTACAAAATTTGCAAGCCTGTCCCTTGTTAAATTGAGCATTGTCTTACTCACATCGCAACCCCAATAGGTTGCGTGAGCGGGCAGATATTTGGTTAATAATTGCTCTGCGAAACGCCCTGTGCCGCAGCCAAATTCGACCACTGTCTGCGCCGTAGCGAAGCGGGCGTGTTTCAATAATTCAGCCAGCGCAATATCCTCATAGTAATTTTGCTTGTCTTGTTTCGCACCCAAACTATCGTAAAACTCGACAACCTGTGGTTGTGTCAATCCACGTTTCCGATTCATGCTTATCCTTTTCCCCCAGAAAGCGATTTTGCTTCTGGCAATTTCCGAAGCGCGACCATCGCCCAAATTCCAAGCGCGGGACCAATTGCCAGAAAAGAAAATGCCCATCGCCAGCCGAACCAACTTTCGAGCGTGGGGATGAGGCGGATGGTAATCAATGTCAGTAAAAAGCCCAGGCTCGTTTGTAACGTCAGAGCAGTGCCTGTATATTCAGTCCGACACATTTCGCTGATAGCAGCAGAGAATTGAGCGGAGTCGGCTACGACAGCGAATCCCCAAATCAAACACAGGATGATGAGCCAGATTGGATTGCCCCCGAAGAATAGACCAATGCTCAACGCGCATGTTCCGCTGATAATCAACGCGGCAATCGTGACCGTTGTCCTGCCCAGCCGATCTGCAAGTTGACCAGCCGCTAGGCTTCCGACTCCGCCAATGCCAATCGTTCCGAAGGCGGCAACGCTCGCCCACACCGAGTCGACTCCTGTCAGTTTGAAACTCGCGGCAAGGAAGGCGGAAATCCATGCCCACATGGCGTACAGTTCCCACATGTGACCGAGATAGCCCAAGTTCGCCATAAGCAGCGGACGCTCGCTGAAAATTTCGCCGACATATTTCCAATTGAATTTTGGCGACGCGGTTTTGTAGGGACCTTCATCCACGAAAAGAATTGCAACGACTCCGCCCAATGCCGCCAACACCGAAACCCAGAGCATGACGGTTTTCCAATCGTTCACACCGCCGAAGGCATTCAACAGATGCGGCGCGGCAGAGCCGATGGTCAACGCGCCAACCAATAACCCAATGCCGAGACCGCGATCCTTTTGCGTCCAGGTTGCCATGATTTTCATGCCGACGGGGTACACACCCGCGAGCAATAATCCTGTCAGAAAACGAAACACAAGCGCATGCGTAAGGTCGGATGCAGTCCACGGAATCATGGCAGTGGATAGCGCCGCCAAAAGCGCGGAGGCGGTAAACAATCGCCGGATGGGAATGAGGTCGGAAAGATTGAGCAATGCCGAGACAAACGCGCCAACCACGAAGCCAACCTGCACAGACATCGTCAGCCAGGCGCGACCCGATTCGTCAAGCGACCAGGCTTGGGTCAATGCAGGAACGACCGCCGAAGCCGAGAACCAAACCGACATGCCGAGCAGTTCTGCGATGGCAAGCAGAATGAGAGTCCGCCATTTATTTAAGTGCGCTGCGTTATTCATTAGAAAAGGTGTAACACCAGGCTACGCCCACCAAAACAATCTCGCCTGTTTGCCGTTTTACTATTACCTTTATTTCAGTGACTGGCTTCGTAGGATGAATGGAAAGGATTTTTGCTTCGGCTGTGATCGTATCACCGATGAACACAGGCGCAGTGAATTCCCAATTTTGACTCAGGAACACAGTGCCGGGTCCAGGCATGTCCATTGCAACCAGCGCGTGAAGTAATCCAGTCGTCAGACCCCCTTGAACAACCAGTTTTTTAAACTTTGTCTTCGAGGCAAAACCCTCATCGAAATGCAACGGATTGTAATCGCCTGTTACGGTGGCGTACTTCTCAACGTGTTCCGTGGTTAAAGTGATCGAGCGGCTGGCGGTTTGACCAATAACAAGTTGCATGATAATTCCTCATAGATTCACAACGGTGTTCCCATGAATGAAGTTCGTTCATGAAAAAAACATCCCACAGGTTAATTTCACAAATGGAAGTTCTCGATACACCTGCGGGATGTCTGTTCTTATCGGTAAAGGGTTATCTGAATCCTAAGCCTATCCGCCACGGTCAATTAGCACCTTGAATACCAACGCCATGATGACCGTATAAACGATGTGACCCATCAGACTCAGCCACTGCGTCTGCCCGATAACGAAGATCATCTGTGTCATGCCAAGCATGGCAGGCATCAGGATCAACGCACCGAGCACCCACCAGATTACGCCATAGACCACGCCCGCAATCGTGGCGGATTTCCAGGTCTGTGAGAAAGCGGGGGCGAAGTGACCGTATAACGCACCCGTCACCGCGCTGATGACTAGGTGGACGACCCAGCCCACCGTGGCGTCTTCCACTCGAATCAACATACCGATCATCGGCATCATGCCCATCATCGCCATCATGATGCCGAATGGCGCACCTCCCGCCAAGCCGCCAATGGCGCCCAGCGAGAGGTTACGGGTATTTATTTTTGTCAGGGAATAGGTTGCGGTTGTCATAGTCTTTTCTCCTTCTAAGGTTTATGCGCGCACCGCGTGCAACGCTCTGCCCAATAGAGATAAACCCTGTCAAAATTCTTACCGCTTTTTTTCACATTACAAGAATCGTTAACTTCCCGCCAGAATCGCATCGATCGTGGACTTCAATGTCTCGAAACTTGGCGGACCAATCAACTTTTTTCCGTTCACCAAAAACGATGGCGTGCCTGGAAACGCATATTGTCGCTGCGCTTCATCCAAACTT
>JACRBH010000207.1 GCA_016234535.1 Chloroflexota bacterium | reverse complement strand
TTTTATTATTCAACTGATATTTGGAAGGAATAAAATGAAAATACTGATTCCACTCTCTATTATCACTTTGATTTTCCTGGCGGGCTGTCAGCCTTCTGCGTCTGCAACCCAAACTGTTACAGTACAATCCCAGACGACAAGTATCACTCCATGCACCGATCGGGGCTGGACCGATGTTACCAATTATCTTTACGAGTTTGACCAGGTGGTGGACGACTCTTATCAGAAGGTCGACATCAGCATCCTGGTCGGCCAGTTGGAAAAAATAATGGCCAACATAAAAGAGGTTGATGTTGACACTTGCACCCAAAACGCCCACAAATCGATTTTAAGTGGTTTGGATAATCGTATTCGCGGCATACAGTTTATGGCCTCCGGCGACACCTCCTCCGCCCGCAACTACCTGAACTTCGCCAACCGATTGATCATATCTGCCAGAGAAGAACTATCCGGTTATGGATTTGATTTGAATTACCCTAAAAAATAACTCACCCTGTCATTATAAAATCCCCCATAAAAGAAAACGGGTATCGGGCTTATACTACCCACATACGGTGACCGCCGCACGAATGTCCGCCGTTTCCTTGCCCAACAAAGCTTGATCTTAGGGTTCGTAAAAATATAACTTCCCTCACTCGCAACCAAAACGATGTCGTTGTGAGGGCGCACTTGTACTTCGCCCGATACTTGCGCCGCACGCCAGTGCAGGTGAGCAATCCCCCCGTCATAAAGTGGAGATTGCTTCACCACCCAAAACCAAAAGCGGTGGCTCGCAACGACATCACTGGAAGTTATTAATTTACAGACCCTTAAAGCTGAAATCCACCGAAAAGGAGAATTCGAAAAATGTCAGAACCCATGCTTACCGCTCTCATCGGCCTGGCAGGTGCAGTTTGCACCTCGGTCATAACAGCTGTTCTTGGCCCAATGGCAGTCGCATATTTACAGCGGCCAAAACCTGTTGCTGCACAAGCCAGCAATGTTCCAATTGTCGAGAATCCTAATCTGGTCATACTGGCGGTTGTCTCACTGGTTCTTGGGGTGTTCAACCTGTGCAATTTCCTCACCCCGCCCATTTGTGGTCTTCCAATGTCGATCCTCGGAATCATATTTGGCTACTCCAGCATGAATTCGTCGAAACGAGGCCTGGCCATTGCCGGGATGATCTTATGCATCATCGGCTTATTAATTGGCTGTGGAAACGCAGCTTATGGAGCCTATTTAGGGTCGACAGGACAACTTTTCTTCCAACAATAAGTTTAGGCGGAATTGGTCAGTTCCCCGGTCCATCGTGACCGGAAACTGACCTGCCAAATCAACTTTTGACTACGCTCAATCAGCACCCCCAATCCATCAGGCCGTTCCAATCGTGAGGAAATGATTGAACAATCTATTCCCGACGCCATATTCAGACCTCAACAGAGTATTGCATAATTTAGTGGAAAGTGCGAAGAAAATCCTCGGCAGCAATTTCGTTGGCGCATATCTGCAAGGTTCATTCGCAATAGGCGATTTCGATCTTCACAGCGATGTGGATTTCATTATCGTTGTGGAAGCAGAACCATCAGACGATCAAATCCAATCCCTGCAAATTATGCACGAACGCATCTACAACCTCGATACTCCCTGGGCACAGCACCTCGAAGGGTCTTATTTTCCCAGGGAGGTTTTGCGGCAACACACGCAAAGCGGCGATCAATTATGGTATCTCGATAACGGCAGTCGCTCCCTCGTCAAAGCCGACCACTGCAACACAATCGTGGTTCGATGGGTGATCCGTGAAAATGGAATAACCCTCGCAGGTCCTTCACCAAATACTTTGGTTGACCCGATATCCGTTGATCTGCTGCGGAAGGAAATCCTGGAAACAATTACCGGATGGGGGCAGGAAATTCTCGACAACCCGGAACACTTCAACAATCGTTTTTACCAAACTTATATCGTCTTGAATTTCTGCCGAATGCTGCACGATCTCCTAAACGGATTTCCCGGTTCAAAACTCGCAGGCGCGGAATGGGCAAAGATCAACCTGGCCTCCTCCTGGATTGGTCTCATCGACCGAACGTGGAGCGGACGCCCAAACCCCGCTGTTTCTGTCAGGCAGCCAGCCGATCCCGCAGACTTCCAAAACACCTTGAACTTCATCCATTACTCAATGGACAAAAGCAAACAAATCGAAGCAAGCATCGCCGCTTCAAGATAGGGTTTTATTTCACCACTAACATTTTTTCTCGCCCGCTTCGCATGATGCGGGTTTCTTCTTGAATTGCCCAGCTAAATATTGTATAGTAATTTCAAAAGCAAGATTTGCCAGAACAATATGAGAAGAAGGAAAAAACATGAACGCTTATGTATGGTCACTGCGCATCCTTGGGGTTGTAATGGGAGCCTTCATTCTTTTGATAACCCTGCCAAAATTGTTAAACCGAAAGGGGGAAGTTTTTCCGGGTGGCTTCAAACTGCCGGGACTCGCTCTTGAATGGGAGAAAGAATCGGGTAATGCGGCGAAAATCATCAAGCCCCGCAAAGATAGACTCAGCGCAGACATCAAACTCGATACACGGTTTGTGATCCCCCTTTACGTTTTGTACTACGTTGCGCTGGCATGGTTTTTGAACATACAGGGCGCCTCACGCGAGACTTATTTGGCGGTGGCTGTTACTATTTGTATTATCGTTGCGGGCTTCCTCGATCTGCGGGAAAATTCCTTCACCAGCAAGATCCTCGACAATTTCGCATCCCTTGGCGATAAGGATGTTTCAAACCTTACACAAAAATACCTGGCCTGTTACGGCAAATGGGCGCTTATTGCGATTGTCATTCTGCTGACCGGAATCATGCTCATCTGGCACGGGAACAATCTGGCAGGTATTTTCAACCTGTTGGTTGCGCTCGTATTTCTCGCGGGATTTATCGGCAGTAAATCACTGACAGAATGGGGCTTTGCACTGATGGGGTTTAGCCTAATCCTTATCTACTCTCTGCGTTGATCATTGCCCAAACATTTCCTTTAGCAACGGATTGATCGCCTCCCATTTCGGGCCGAGGACTTGCGCGCCGCCTGACGTTTGAAATGGGGTCACCATATCAGGCGTGATCGTGCGGCTGTCAATGCCAAACAAAGGCGCTCGAACAAAAACGAAGATCAGCCGCGGCCACTGCCACAGCGGGATGTTGGTATCCACCGACTTTGCGAGAGATAAAACAAACTGCGGCAATTGCGGCCAGGAAGCTGGCTCAAATGCCTTACCCAACATGGCGAGCAATAAGATTTGAGTGCGCTGCATCCGTGAAAAGTCACTGCTGGCAGCGCGGTCGCGGACAAAAGCCAGGGCTTCGAGTCCTGTCAAATTTTGGCTGCCGGCAGGGTATCCGCCTGACGGCGAATCAAGCTGGATTTCGATACCGCCCAAAGCGTCCACAGCATCCACCAACCCAAACATATGGATGACTGCATAATAGCGGGCGGTCACGCCAAAGTTTTCGCGGATCGTCTGTGTTGCCGCATCACCACCTGTTCCTGATTCATTTGCCTCGGCAAAGAAATAAGCGGTGTTGACGCGCTGCTCGCCAACATTCGGAATCGTGACCCATAGATCGCGCGGGATTGAAAGCATTCCAACATAGGGTTTGAGTGGAATGATCGTTGTCAGGATGATCGTGTCAGTTCTGCCCAATGCACCACGCTCGGGAGAATCATCCGTGCCAAGCAGGAGAATGTTTGTCCGAAGAGGGGCAAGGAAATAGATAACGATCAACAACAGGAAAAGCCAAAATCCTCTTTTGGTATGGCTAAATCCTCCTTTTCTTTTCCCCGCTGAGGGCTGGATGGATATTGGCTGAAACGAATCCAATGAACGTGAGAGTTGAGTTTCTTCCATTTTTATATTATCAAATAGTAAAACAAACATGAGGTTCTCACCTGCACTGGCATGCGGCGCGCACACCAACCCTGGGGGCAGTGCCAGGGAGTGTCGCTCCGCTCATAAGAAACAAGAATCTGTAGCGCGACATTTAGGTCGCTTGGCTTGCAGGCGACATAAATGTCGCGCTACGAAAATCTCTTTTGTTTCTTTGGCTTTGAACGGCGTTTTGTTCTACCGTAGTTTACTCAGAACGACACTGAACAAGGTTAAATAATAAAACAAAACGGGACTGTTTTGGCAGTCCCGTTGATGTTTCGATTAGCGTTTGAATAACCAGTTTAGCTCGCGAAGTTTACCTGCCAGGTCTTCGCGCAAATCGATTTCGGAAATGCGCCACTCCCAGTTACCGCCCAAACGGGACGGGAAATTCATACGCGCTTCACCGCCACAATTGAGTAAATCCTGCATGGGCGTGATCGCAATATCCGCGACCGAGCCCCACACGGCACGGATCAGGTCCCACGCAAAATCCCTGCCGTCCACGCGCAAATAGTGCTGGGCAAATTCACGTTCATGCTGTTCGGCAGCGCTAAACCATCCAAGCGCCGTATTGTTGTCATGTGTGCCTGTATACGCAACACAGTTGGGGATGTAATTATGAGGCAGGAATGGATTATCCGGCCCTGAAAACCCAAATTGCAAAACTTTCATACCGGGCAGATTGAACGCCTCGAGCAATTCGATAACATCTGGCGTGACCAGCCCAAGATCTTCTGCGATGATTGGCAGGCCTGTGCCAGTAGTGACCAGACCGTCGCCAAGGTTTTTGTCAACAGCGCGGAAGAAATCCTTGCCGGGACCTGTCACCCAGCGGCCAGCCTCGGCGGTTTTATGGTCTGCGGGGATTTCGTAATAGCCGGCAAAACCGCGAAAGTGATCAAAGCGTATGATGTCCACTGTTTGCAGGGAGGCGCGCACGCGAGACAGCCACCATGCGTAATCATCTTTTTTATGGACTTCCCATTTATAGAGCGGATTGCCCCACAACTGGCCTGTTACGGAGAAAGTATCCGGCGGGACGCCAGCCACTACAGTTGGGTTGCCATGCTTATCGAGAAAGAACAGTTCAGGGTGTGCCCACACATCGGACGAATCGTAAGCGACGAAGATCGGAATATCGCCAATGATCTGAATACCGCGTTCATTGGCATAAGCGCGGACCTTGTTCCACTGACGGAAGAAAATAAATTGATAGAACGCATAACGCATGACCGTTTCGGCCAATTCATTTTGCGCCTTGCGGAGCGCGGTCTTCCTGCGCTTTCGTAATTCTTCAGGCCAGCCGTTCCATGCGCCGCCGCCGTTGGATTCTTTCAAGGCCATGAATAAGGTGTAATCGTCAAGCCAGGAAGCATTCTCAGCGCAGAAATAGTCAAAGGCTTCGCGAAGATTCTCAGGGGAAGATTGGAAGCGGGAAAATGCTTTTTGTAAAAGATCAAGCTTTTTTGGAATGAACAGGCCAAAGTCCACGTGTGAAGCGGGCAGGTCTTTCATCGCATCCAAATCCTGCTGAGTCAAAAGCCCGTCAGCAAATAAGTCATCCGGACTGATCAGATAGGGGTTTCCTGCGAAAGCTGAGAAACATTGATAGGGCGAATCACCATAGCCTGTTGGACCAAGCGGCAACACCTGCCAAAGCTTGCAGCCGGTTGAAGTCAGCCAGTCAATGAAACGAAATGCCTGCGGACCGAGATCGCCTATTCCATAGGGCGAGGGCAGGCTGGAGGGATGAAGGAGGATTCCAGAGGAGCGTTTGAAGGTCATGGTTTATGATTTGATGATGGATTGGTAGAGTTCGAGATATTTTTTGGCGGAGTTTTCCCAGGAAAAATCCTGAGTCATTCCCGCATGTTGAATGGTCTTCCATTTTTCGCGGTCTGCAAACACTTTGAATGCTGAATTGATCGCGGCCATCAAGGACATGTGATGAGCCTTTTCGAATACAAATCCTGTTTCTCCATGTTTGACGGTGTCATTCAATCCGCCGGCAGCGCGGACAATGGGCACACACCCATAACGCATGGCGATCATTTGCGAAAGTCCGCATGGCTCGTAACGAGACGGCATGAGAAACATATCTGAACCTGCGTAAATCTGGCGCGCGAGTCCCGCATCATAACGTGTTTCAACTTTGACACGCTCAGGGAACAACGCCTGTAATTTCATGGCGGCTTCTTCAAGTTTGGGATCGCCGGTTCCTAAAATAACGGCCTGCCATTTGGAACGCTTCAAACTCTTGAGCGCAGTAAAAGCAAGGTCAACGCCTTTTTGAACATCCATGCGCGAGACCATTGCCAGCAATGGTGTTTCCAGGTCTTTTGGTAAACCAAGTCTTTCCTGAAGCAGTGTTTTATTTGCCGAACGTTTCTCGATCGAATCAATATCGAAATTCACGCCCAACGCTGTATCATCAGCAGGGTTGAATGAAGCTGTGTCCAATCCATTCAAGATGCCGCTTACAGTTTCACGACGCGACATGAAAAACTCATTCAAGCCGCAGCCATATTCGGGTTCTAAAATTTCCTTGCCATAAGTCGGTGAGACAGCGACAATCGCATCGGAAGCCCACAACCCTAAAGGCAAAGGCATGACACGCGCCCAGTCAGGCAGGTCAGTTTGAGCCAGCTTCAAGCCGTAGCTTTCAATAATGGCGCTAGAGTCCGGGCCCATGAACGGAAGGTTGTGCAAGGTAATTACCGAAGCGACATGACGCGCACCTTCCTCCCAGCGCTTCGTCAGGGAGCCATAGACGCTCATGGCTGTATGCCAGTCATTGGCGTGAACCACATCGGGCTGCCAGTTGATCTGATTGGGCAACTCCAATGCGGCAAGCGAAAAGAATATATATTTTTCCGCATCCAGTTTTGAATTCAACGAATAGACGGAACCGTTTGTACGGATCGGGTCGCCGCTAATAAAATAAACGGGCATACCGTTCAATGTCGTTTCAGAGGCTTCCACCTGAATTTCCGTATCGCCGCGTTTTAACGAATACATCCCCAACGGCTTGAGGTTTTCCGCCTTAACAGCAGGGTGATGCGGAATCACAAGCCGAACATCCAGTTTTACATCATCACTGGAAATGGAACGCAATGCATGC
Organism: Chloroflexota bacterium; assembly: GCA_016234535.1. Taxonomy (GTDB): domain Bacteria; phylum Chloroflexota; class Anaerolineae; order Anaerolineales; family Villigracilaceae; genus Villigracilis. The sequence goes on along the minus strand of JACRBH010000207.1, from coordinate 162 downwards.
GGCAATGAGCCTGCCACATCGCCCAGTCCGCCTACTTTTACGAAAGGCTCTGCTTCGGCCGCGAGAAATAAAACGTTTATGGTTTTAGGCATAAGGTTATCTTCACAATTATTATGAGACCCCAAAGGCTTTTTTATCACCTTTAGGGTCTTGGGGTTGGGA
>JACRBH010000206.1 GCA_016234535.1 Chloroflexota bacterium | reverse complement strand
CCAAACTTCGACAGGGACCGTCTCCGGCACACCGTCTTATATGAGTCCCGAACAGGCGCGCGGCGACAAAGTGGATCGCAAGACCGACATCTACTCGCTCGGCGTCATGTTATATGAAATGCTGGCAGGCGTGGTTCCCTTCGAAGCCGAATCATCCTTCGGCGTATTGATGAAACATCTCAATGACCCGCCTCCACCAATCTTTGGAATCTCAAGCGACCTGCAAGCCATCATTGACCGCGCCCTCTCCAAAGACACCAACCTTCGATATGAAAGCGCCGGGGAATTGGCCGATGAATTTATCGCAGTGTTCAACGGCCAGACCGTTTCAGATAAAACTTTGGAGATGTTGAAACGGGCCCGCATTGCTTCGAAGCCGATAAAACAAACGCGTTCCTTCAATTGGCGCTGGGCCGGGGTTGGCGCGCTTGTGCTCGCTGGTCTGGCTTTCGCTGCCCTTCGCTTTTTGCCCGCCCTTGCAACGGATGAAAATCAGGCAGTCGGTCACGTTGCATATTCGGACCAGAACGGGCTGATGGATAAGGCGACCATTACATTGACCGGTCTGCCCGCGCCTCGAGCTGGTTCTCACTACGATGTGTGGGTTCTCGCTGAGGGTGGGGAGCACCGACTCAATATCGGCTCGGTGGTCATGGACAAATCTGCACAGGGGCAGTTGGTTTACACAAACCCAAACCAGGAAAATATTCTCTCGTTGTTTGACCAGCTCGAAGTTACGGTCGAAGCGGATAATGATCCAGCGCCGGATGACTCATCGGGTGATATTGTCGCCTCCTCCGTTTTTCCCCCGCTGGCTCTAATTCATGTGCGGCATGTGCTCGTATCCTATTCCGCAGCCCCGGAAAGAATCGCGCTTATTCAGGGACTATGGGATTCATCAGACTGGCTGTACTCGAGTGTTGGTGATTTACAGGATGCATACTCGAACGGCGATGAAGGACTTGTGCGCTTGAAGACGGAAGAGATCATCAACCTGCTGGCGGGGAATGCGAATAAAGATAAGTATATCGACTGGAACAAAGACGGCGTCATTAACGACCCCACGAACGGATTTGGCCTGCTTCAAAATGGCGAGCCGGGCTATGTGGATCAGGGCTATATTTCACAGACCATTTCACATGCCCAGTTTGCTGCACGCGCCATTGACGCAACCGAGAATATCAAAACACAAAGCGCCAATGCTGTGTTCTGTTTGGAAAATATGAAAGGCTGGTCTGAGCAATTGCTTGGGAAGGCTCTGCAATTGCAGTCAATGCCGTTCGGCGCGGACATGGAGCCGCTCATCGCGGAAATGAAGCTGCTTTCAGACCAGATCATTTCCGGCGTCGACTCGAACGGCAACAAATTGATCGAGCCGATCCCCGGCGAAGGCGGAGCCACCACAGCCTATGAATATGCCTACTACATGGCAGACATGTCGCTATTACCCGGCGCGCATCGCATTCCTCTTCCAGCTCCAACGCAGGGTGAGTAACTCACCTTACGCCAAAAGTTGGACTGCGGACTTTAGTCCGCGTTTTCAGTAAGAAGCGGACTAAAGTCCGCAGTCCGAACAAAAAAACAGGCTCCTTGAAGAAGACTGCGTAAGGTGGGTGAGTAAGTAGAATGGTAATTAACGCAAGTTCTATCGATAGCTCTTTGGGTTAAATGACAAAACTCCTGCCGCGAAACGGGCAGGAGTTTTTGATGATCGAGATTTTACTTACGGGGCGAACTGAAAACCGTTGCCATTGAGTCCCATATATACACCAATCCCGGCGTTTACACAACCAGCAAGCAAACCTAGTCCGCAAAGTACCATGCCGATGATTGCCAGCGTTTTCTGTGATTGATCCTTCATGCCGAAAAAGCCAAGACCCAATCCAATGAGCGAGAGCGGAATGCCGCAGATGGGTAAAAACCAGGCACATAAGTTGATGACGCCCAGAACCAAAGAGGCGATTGCCATGATCTTTGCGTTTCCATTGGGCGCAGGAACAGGTGACGAAGAAAACTGAGGTTGATTTGATTCCATGTTACATTCTCCTTATTATGATTTGAAATCCATTTTACTTTTCATAAAATAATTGGCAATCACCCTTTAGTTTACAACTTTATCAGTGATCTCCAATGCCTTATCTAAAACATCCATACCCTCTTTCATTTGATCCTCATCAATGATCAAGGGCGGGATGATCAACACGGTATGCCAGTGTGTGTATAAAAACAATCCATGTTCTGTGCAATATTTTCTCAGCGCAACCATCTCTGGTGATGATCCATTCCACGGCGCTATTGGTTCTTTTGTCTTTCTATCTTTCACCAATTCGATGATGCCGAACAGCCCAATATTGCGGACTTCGCCGATGGATGGATGCGCTTCCCCGAGATCGTTCAACATGCGCCTCAGGACTCCGCCCATGCCTGCCGCGTGCTCGACGATTTTATCTTCCCTTATCACGCTGATGTTCGCCACGGCCGCCGCCAGTGAAATGGGATGCGAGGTATAAGTCAGTCCACTTTCAAAGGCATGTTCATCGAAAGCCGCAGCAATCTCAGGCTTCATCGCGACCGCGCCGAGCGGCGCATAGGCGGATGTAAGTCCCTTGGCCATCGTCATGATATCCGGTACAACGTCCCAATGCTCGATTGCGAACCATTTACCAGTGCGGCCAAATCCGCTCATGACTTCGTCTGCGATCATCACAATGCCATATTTATCGCACAACGCGCGCACGCCTTGCATGTATCCCTGCGGCGGGATGATGATGCCATTCGTGCCCGTCACCGATTCCATGATGATGCCTGCAATGGACTCGGGGCCTTCATACAAAATAATTTCTTCCAAATGATTGACATAATCGCGCGCAAAATCCTCTTCTGAAATATTTGGATTCATGCGATGAAATGTGGAACGATAACGATACGGGTCAAGGAAATGCACCACACCCGTCATCAGGTTTGGCTCCCATCCCACACGGCGCGGATCGCCGGTGGCAGCCATTGCTCCCGCGCTCGCGCCATGATACGAACGATAGCGTGCGAGAATTTTATGTCTCTGGCGCAGCCCCCTGTGGGTGGTATAACCGCGCGCGAGTTTGATGGCATTCTCATTCGCATCCGCGCCGCCGAGAGTGAATAATACTTTGCTCAATGCGCCCTGCGGTGTGATATCCGCCACAGCTTTGCTCGCAATCGCGCGGATTTTGGTGGTCATGCCCGGTGCGGCGTAGGGCAATTCAGCGGCTTGATCCTGCATGGCTTTGATGACTCGTTGGTTACCGTGACCGATGTTGACGCACATCGTCATCGAGTTGAAATCAAGATAGCGTTTATCGTCCACATCCCAGAAGTACACACCTTTGGCGCGCTTTACAGCAATGGGATTTACTTTGGCTTGCGCAGACCACGTCCAGAAGACATGTTCTTTGGAAAGGGGTAGAATTTCATCATCAGGGAGATCAAACATTTGGCCTCATTTAGATTTTGGTGGTCGAGTATCGAAACTACGATTGACGAATTATAATCCCTGCCTTGCTTATGACCTCATTCCCCTATCAACGCATTGTTGTAATTGGCACGACCAGTTCGGGCAAGTCCACGCTGGCGAGTCGGCTCGCTGAAAAGATTGGCGGGGACTTTGTTGAATTGGATGGCTTGTACTGGGAGCCAAATTGGGTGGGAGCAACGCCTGAGGTGTTTCGAGAGCGCGCTGAAGCCGCGACCAATTCGCAGGCTTGGGCCGTGGCGGGGAATTATCATGTAGTCCGCGACCTGATCTGGCCAAAAGCGGAAGCCGTTATCTGGCTGGATTATTCGCTTCCGATTCTGTTTTGGAGATTGCTCAAACGTACAATCTATCGAGGAATCACACAGGAGGAATTATGGAATGGAAACCGCGAGAAATTTTGGTGGCATTTCAAGATTTGGTCTGAGGAATCACTTTTTCATTGGCTGTTCAAATCCTATTGGAGAAGGAAGCGCGAGTATCCAATCCTTTTGGCGCAACCCGAATATTCTCATTTGAAGATTTACCATTTTACGAATCCGTCAGAGGCGGAAAATTGGTTCTCGAAAGTGCCGCGACATTAATGTCGCACTACTTAACTCTTGCCCCAACGATAAATTGAATGAGCGAAACAATGGACATCACAAGCAGCAGTATTCCCCAATCCAATGTAAATTGTTCGCGCACAAGCAATAGCAAGGTGGCGAATATAAGACCTGCCAATGCAAGAAAACCAAGCCGCGTAATGTGACGCCGCTCAACCCCGCGAAGACCATCCTTTGCCATCGTTCGCAGCTGGCGGCGGAATTCGGTCAAGTCCCATGCGACCAGGCTAAAGATTGAGCCGGCGATCAACCAGCCCGCGTGAAAATCCATCCACAGACCGAGGCTGGCGGTGAGGATCACGAGGATCAATGCGACTGCTGAAAACCAGTCCAAGCGGCTGTATTGGGCGATCAACCAGATGACTCCCAAAGCGATAAACCAGCGTGTAAAAATGTCGATGCCCGCCAGACTATAGCCATGCGCAAGAAATCCTGTTCCGAGAATGATGCTGATGGATAGTGCGATGTTGGTCAATAAGGTATCCTTTGTGCGATGTCGCTGCGAGGCGCCTCTGTTCTTTGCCGACACTTGCGCCGCACGCCAGTGCAGGTGAGCAGCCTTCCGATAAATGGAGATTGCTTCGTCGGAAAGAGCAAGAACCCTCCTCGCAACGACATAATGAGGTTGCTGTTAAATTGTACTCTTGAAATTATCGACATGTTATACTGCCCTAATGACAGTCAATTGTGATGGTGAGTTACATCCGCAGGCAATTGAAGGGATTCATCTCTTCAACGCGGGTAAATTCTTTGATGCACATGAAGAATTGGAAGCAGCATGGCGTGCTGAAAAAGATGATATCCGCAATTTGTATCAGGGGATATTACAAGTGGCAGTTTGTTATTTGCATATCACGCGCGGAAATTATAACGGCGCGGTCAAGGTGTATGGTAGAAGTATGAAATGGCTGAAGGATTTACCCGATGTGTGCAGGGGAGTTCGGGTGGGGAAGCTGCGGGAAGACGTAGAAGCTGTTTTGAATGAAGTGCAGAGACTAGGCGCGGACAGAATCAACGAGTTTGATAAATCCCTGTTCAAGCCTGTGATCTGGAATGAAAAGCGGGAATGGATCTGTGATCGCTGCGGCTCGATCATGCATGAAAAGAATTGCAAAGTCACCTGTCCCAACTGCGGTAATCGCTTCGACTGCTCTGATTTGAATATTTATTTTGATTGACTCTCTTACGAAAGTCGTTTTAGCCACAGAGGTCACAGAGAAAAAACTTTTCTTGAGCCTTATCTCAAAGATCTCGGTATACTCCCCTGGCACTGCCCGCCAGGGCAAGTGTGTGGCTACTAATCTTTACACATCAATATCATCTTCATGCCGTCGCAGGCGATAGACGAGGGCGCTGATGCCCCAGATGCCGAGCATTGCCAGAATGGCTGCCCCGCCAAAAGTCAGGCTGATGCGGATGAGGGTGGTTGCTAAAACTCCCAGTACACTTAATCCAGCTATAAACCCAAGTTGAAGAAAATGAGTCCGCACTACTCGCGGTGATGATTCGTTTGTTGCTTGCAGGCGCTGAATGAACATCGTCAAATCCCAGGCGATGAGTGAAGATATGACACAGGCCAAAGCCAGCCAGGATGAAACGCCTGCCCAAATGCTAACAGCGGAAATGATCGTAAATAATGCGAACGCGGGCGATGCAACCCAGAACATATTGCGCCGATAGGTGATTGTCCATGCCGCGCCTAACAGGCCAACGCCGATTGCTGGAACTAGATGTTCCTGTAAAGCCAGCCCAACTGCAAGCGCGACTGTGCCGATGAAAATGGAAGCGTAAATGGCGTTGCGCGTCATGCACCGACTCCACGTTGAATGGCGCGCAGGAAAGTGACAGGGCGGCTCAGTGAGGCGCGCGCAACCTGCTCAAAGGGCATGGCTGTATCCCAGTTGATAACTTGAATGCCAAGTCCGCGCAGATGACGGAGCATGATCTCACGTTCAAGGCGCGCGATGCGCGCGGCCAATTTGACCGAGTCGCGGTTCCCAAGCTTGCGCGCTTCGAAAGAGACCGGATCCGGGCTGATGACCATGAGCGGGTAACCACTCACGCGCAGTTGAGCCAGCAGCGGCAGGTCGTCCGCATGCAGGGGGCTGATGAGAATGATCTGTGAATTGGTGGGAAACATGCGCCGCGGAATGAAAAGCGATTTGAAGTTTTGGCTCTCGCCAGTTTTGGCCAGCGCCAAATTTTGCATGATGCGTTCACGCTGACGTTTGCCATAACCGGGTGATGTCCACCTGGCGCGGTCGCCATAGATCAATAAGCCGACGCGATTCCCTTCGGAAAGCAATGCAGATGAAACCGCCACTGCCGCAAGGACAGCATCGTCGAAGATAGATGATCTGTCACTGAAATTATTGATTCTGCTTCGCCCATCCAGCACGATGCCGACATCGGCGACGCGTTCCTGTTCATACTCGTTGGTATAGAGTGTGCCGTTCTGCCGCGCCGATGCCCGCCAATTAATGTGATGAGGCGAATCGCCTATTTGATAGGAACGCAAGCCGAAGAATTCAATCCCTGTTCCGCCTTGATGCGCGGGGATAACGCCCGAATAGACTCGTGTCTGCCGCGGCTGGATGGCGATACGCCGTACCCGCGCCACTGAGGGAAGCACAAGCAATTGTCCATGCGTGGGCAGGAAGGTACGTTTGACCACCAACCCCAAGCTATCTTCGGCGAGAACGTTCAATCCACTGAAATTGTGAGAACCGCGCCTGCCTCTTAATGTATACGACCATGAAAGACTCTCATGCGCAGGCAGCCTCACAAGACGATTATTCGATCCTTCCAATAACTCAAGAAAATCAGGGAGAGGGTCTTGCAGCGAAACCTGATCGAGCGTATCGCCGTGATTGGATACGGTCAAATTTACTGTGACAATTTCACCGGGTTTGATTCGTTCCGAGCTTATGGTTCGCTCTGCGGAAAGGTTTAATGTTTCAGGTCCGCGCCACAGCCCTGCAAGCAGATAGATCACCAGCGGCAGGGCAAGTTCCAGCACCGATCCATTCAATGAACCAATGCCTGCCAGGATTATGAAGTAGATCAACGCAGCCAGCAGAGCGATGCGACTCATTCACTCGCCAGGGGTATCGCGACATTTATGTCGCCTTTTAGTGAAGAGCGACATAAATGTCGCGATACGGTGGTGTTCATTAATTCTCAGTGATAACTGGAACGGAGGTTTTAGATAACGCATCCGCGATCACGGCACCGGTCACATCACGTGCCACCCAATATTCAGGAGTCAGGATAATGCGGTGCGAAAGGATCGGCACAGCAAAATGTTTAATATCATCTGGAAGAACAAATTCTCTTCCTGCCAGTGCGGCATGAGCGCGCGCCATCTTCAAGAATGCCAAGGATGCACGCGGACTTGCCCCCACAGCCACACGACGATCAACGCGAGTGGCGTGGACGAGGCGGGCGATGTAATCTTCAAGGTCGGGGTCAACGTGGACAGATTCAATGGTGGCACGCAGCTCCAATAATTTTTCTGCAGAACTGATTATCTTTAAGTCCACGTTATCCTGCCGCCGTGTGTGACGTCGTTGCAGGATTTCTTTTTCCTCTGCCACGTTGGGGTAGCCCACGGTCAGCTTTAACATAAAGCGGTCAAGCTGTGCTTCGGGCAGTGGAAATGTCCCTTCGTACTCAATCGGGTTTTGTGTTGCCATGACCAAAAAAGGTTCAGGCAATGGCATGGTCTCACCATCGAGAGTCACTTGTCCCTCTTGCATCGCTTCGAGCAATGCCGATTGTGTTTTCGGTGATGCGCGATTGATTTCGTCAGCCAGAATAATGTTTGCAAAGACCGGTCCCTGCCGCAGTTGAAATTGATTTTGTGAGCGGTCGAGGATATAGCCGCCCGTGATGTCGCCCGGTAAAAGGTCGGGGGTGAATTGAATGCGCTTGAAATCCAGACCAAGCACCGTTGCGAAAGACCGCGCCAGCAGAGTCTTTCCCAGCCCCGGATAATCCTCCAATAGTATATGTCCGCCAGCCAAAACAGAAGTCATGATCGTTTCCAAAAGATCGCGTTTGCCGACAAAGGCGCGTTCAACTTCATCAACTACACTTCGGCCTGTTACAGGGACTTCATTTATCTCAGCGCTCATCTTTGATCTCCAGTTGCTCTTCAAGATAATCCACCACTTGTTCCAGTTCGATATCAAGCGGAGTTAATTCTGTCTTTTGAAATATCGTGGGAGTGGTGTAATCCACATACGAGGTCGTCAAGCCTGCGTTTAAATAATCGCGCACTTGCGGCGAAATGGATGGAGCGTTTTTCGAATTTCCATACCTGACAGAGTCTTGAATGCTTTGATGGACTTTGCCAAGCAGATTCGCCAACTGCCATTTATAAAAAGTCCCACGCTGACGTTCTTCTATCCACCTGGCACGCGCTTCAACCGGACCGGCAGCTGGTTCAGCGTTCTTTCGAGTTGATCCGCCCTCGGAGCGTTTCCCATAAAAACTGCCGACTGCAATATACAGAATCAGAAGCAGTAATAATATCCATAACACCTGTTGAGGGATGACACTTCCGACAACGTTCAATGACCAGACGAAATAAGCGGCAACGCGCACAACTGCGGTGACCACCATCTTGCGGTATGAAAAAAGCGTGATGGCAATGATGATAAAGAGTGCCGTATATAGGCTTGATTTCCAGAGCGTTACGCTCGCGTCTTGCAAGCTTTCAGAATGCTGGTCAAACATTGCTTTGCCTCCTTGATCTCTTCAGTGCCAATATTCTGAGTCCCATAACGGACTTTTTCGAACAAGTGAGTTAATCCCTGTACACCATCACGAGGAAGCCCCGCATGCTCCAGATGTTGGGCGAATTCAGCCGGCGTCATGGCGGCTTCACGGGTAATGCCGCGGTACTCATTCACGGCGGAATTCATGCGCACATAACAGCCAATGATCGTATTTTTCGAAACTTTTTTTCCAGAGAGATCATTCAGCGTGGAGCGGGCAATATCGGCGATCTCATCCAACCCCTTCTTCGGCTGGAACCATTTGTCAATGAAGCGATTGAATACGATATATAAAACCACGCTGACTACAACAACGATCAACGCGGCGATCCAAAATTCCCAGGTTGAACTGACAACGGGCGGTGAAAAGTTTTGAGGATCTCCGCTTGAACCTGGTATGGCTGTGGCCTCCTGCTCGTTATTGTTGAACAAGGAATTCTTTTGGGCAATGCCTCCCAAAACGAGCATGGCGACAATGGCAATCAGGGAAAAGCGCAGAAGCATCTTGATCAGGTCTTTGGCTGTCATTGGGCGGATCGGGCCGAGGAACAGCAGGAAAATCAGGATGATCATCCCTGGAAAAACATAACGTATCCAGGATGATTCAGGGATTTCGCTGCCATTCGCGGCATCGGATAAATTAAGAAGGTTCTCCAACTTTACGAGGTGGGGCGGCTCGAATTTTAGCTCTTTCATCCCCGAGGCAAGGACAATCAACCCGGTCAATGCGACCAGTGCCAGAAAAATGATCCAGATTTTTCCACCAGAGACTGATTTCATAAGTTACCTGAATTATTTTACCAAGAACTCCCTTTGGGGCAGACCGCCTGTAGTAGGGTATTTCAGGGAACGCCTGATTCGCAGTCTTTGAAGGTCATTTCAAATATAGATCAAAGAATTCAATTGTCCGTTTCATGGCGGCGGAAAAATATTTTGAGATGTTGTGGTTGTCGCCTTCATAGGTGTACAAGTCGGCGACTTTGCCGGCATTGCGGGCCTGCTCGGCCAGGCGGATGGAGAATTCCAAAGGGACGTCTTCATCTTCGGCTCCGTGGTGCAGTTCCAACGGTCCAGAAAGATCGGCTAGATAAGAATTGGCCGAAACCGAATTCCAGAAATCAGGATTCTCTTCGGGCGTGCCGTATGCATCAATCCATCCTGTGCGCCAGCCGACCCCGCGTGAGCTTGGCGACGGGGTGAACGAGCCTGTGCGCCGCCAGTTGTAAAGCAGGTCAGTGTAGGATGCGACTACGCCCGCCCAGATTACACCAACTTTGACATCTTTTGAAATGACCATCGCGCGCAGTGTGAGATAACCGCCCATGGAATGACCCCACATGCCGATCTTGCCGGGATTTACTTCAGGCAATTGCTTGATGGATGCGACCGCATTTAGAACATCGATTTGATAACCGGGATTACCATACGCGCCAGTTGCTTCGCCTTCAGATGCATCATGCCCGCGGTAATCAATGCGAAAGACGACATAGCCCGCTTTTGCAATTTCATCCACATAGGCAATATAACGTTCTGTTGTTTTATAAACGTTGGGCGGGATATAGCCGTGATTGAAAACAATAGCGGGGAATCCGCCTTCGGGCACTTCGCCATCTGGGATGGTCAGCAGGGCGTAAATTTTCAATCCTTCTGAAAGATAGTATGCGTAATAGCGGCGGTAATTTAATCCTTTGGCCAGTTCCTTGACGATTGTAATTTCACTGCCGGGGTAATCACCCGCCCTCATGCCGTTGATGCTCATTGGGTGGGGGATTGGTGTTGCTGTGGCCGTTGGTAAAGGCGTAAGAGTTTGTGTTGACTCAGGAATAAATGTATTTGTTGAACTTGGAATTATGGTTGGCAGATTGGGGGCATTTGCGGGTGCTGCAACCTGTGCCCCGCAGGCGGATGCGAAAAGAGAGATATTTATCAAGACCAATAAGGCTTTTTTCATTGCGGAACTCCTTACCCATTAAGAAAACAAAGGGAGATGGTTTATTACTGCTTTGCGTATTCCCGATTGGGACTTTTGTCCCTCTCTGAATTATTAATGAATTATGATAAAAATTATCAAGTTATTAGCTATAAATTTGAGGCGGAAGATTATTTACTAATTTTTTGGTTTGTCATCTTTTATTATTGGATAGCCCTAAGTTAGATGAGTTGGTTCCCATAATACCATCATTGATTCTTATGAAATTGTTGGAACGCGAACCGTATATAGCCGAATTGGAGACTACTCTTGCTCAAGTCGTTGCAGGGGAAGGAAGAATCGTGTTCGTAAGCGGTGAAGCCGGGATTGGTAAAACCTCATTGATCGAGGCGTTCACTGGCCGCCACAGCGCTTCATTGCCGGTCCACTGGGGCGCTTGCGATTCACTCTTTACCCCACGGCCGTTTGGGCCTCTTCACGATATGGCTGCCCAACTACACAAGGATTTACCCGAGCTGCTTGCGTCTGATTCACAGAATACGGAAATCTTTACCATTGTGCTTGGCGCACTTCAGCAACAAACAGCCATCGTTGTGTTTGAAGATGTGCATTGGGCAGATGAGGCCACGCTTGATTTGCTGCGCTTCCTGGGGCGGCGGATTATGCGTATACCCATCCTGTTGCTCCTGACGTATCGGGATGACGAGCTAAGCCCACAGCATCCACTACGCAGGGTGCTTGGCGATCTGGTCACCTCACCATCTGCACAGCGCATTCTACTGAAACCACTCAGTGAGGATGGAGTGCGTGCTCTGGTCAATGATCGCCCCATTAACGTTTTCGATTTACACGCCAAAACTGGTGGGAATCCTTTCTTCATCACTGAAATATTAGCGAATCCGATAAGTAAGATTCCCTTGAACGTTCGTGATGCTATTCTGGCTCGCACTGCCCGTCTGTCTCCTTCTGCTGAAGCTGTTTTACAAGCTGCGGCTGTTATCGGTATGCGGATCGAGTCCTGGCTGCTGGCAGAAGTAACCGGAGCGGAAGCTCACTTCCTGGAAGAGTGCATGGCCGCCGGCATACTGCAATCTCAGGGGGATGCTCTCTCATTTCGTCATGAATTGACCCATCAAGCTTTCCTTGATACCCTTTCACCGCAGCGTCTTCTGGTATTGCATCGACTGGTGCTCGATTCCCTTAGGTCTGACCCTGTCACCCGGCAGGATATGTCACGGTTGGCGCACCATGCCGAGGCGGCTGGTGACCGTGCCTCAGTGCTGGAGTTCGCTCCCATCGCCGCTCAGCAGGCGTCTGCTGCCAGTGCGCACCGCGCTGCAGCCTCCCTCTATGCCTTGGCATTAAAATATGCTGAAACCCTCCCACTATCTGACCATGCGAATTTGCTCGAAGCTTATGCATGGGAAAGTAACCTTATAGACAGGCAGGACGAAACGATTGCCAGCCGCCGAAAAGCGATTGAACTCTGGTGTGCCGTTGCCAATCCCATAAAAGAAGGGGAGAACCTCGCTTATCTGACAATGGCTCTTCTTACTCACGGAGAGGGGAACGAGGCTCAAAAATGCTGTCGGGCCGCTATTCAAATCCTCGAAAAGCACCCGCCCGGCAAGGAACTGGCGCTGGCGTATCGCAATCAGGCCCTGCTGGAATCCATCAATCGCAATCTTAGTGAAGCAGCTTTTTTGGCCGAAAAAGCGGTTGCGCTGGCCGAACAATTTGGCGATGCCCGCATTCTGGCCATGGCTTATGATACGCTGGGTTCCAATTGGCTTTCAACAGATTTTGATCGAGGCAGTGAATATTTAAAGCGTTGTCTTGATATTGCCCAGAAAGCCGGTCTAGAGGCGCGAGTTGCCACCGTTTACGCAAACTTAGGTTCTGTCGCCTGTGATTTGTACCGTTTTGAAACCGCCGAGTTTTATCTGTCTGAAGGTATTACCTATTGTGCCGAGCGGGACTTGGATTTGGTGCGTTTCTACTTGCTCTCGTGTCAGGCCATGACGTACATGTACCTTGGGCGTTGGCGTGAAGTGGTGGAAGCAGCCAACGAAATAATAGCGCATCCCGCTATATCAGTTCACAATCGTTTGCCTGCTCTGGTGGCGTTGGGGCGCCTGCGTGCCCGTCAGGGTGAGACGGAGGCGTTCGATCTACTGATGCGGGCGCTGGAGATTGCCTCTGTATCCGATCATTTTGAAAATATAGCCCCTGTCCGCGCTGCCCTCGCCGAAGAAGCCTGGCTTGAAGGCAACTGCGAAAGAGCGTTAAGTGAAGTTCGCGTCTTATACAATTTGGCGGTCAGCAAGAAACATCCCTGGTTGGCCGGCGAGGCGGCATTCTGGCTTTGGAAGTGCGGAGGACAGCCCGAGCAATTCGATTGGATGGCAAAACCCTTTACCTTACAAATTGCAGGACAGTGGCAGGCGGCTGCCGATGAGTGGGAGCGATTATCCTGCCCTTATGAACAGGCGCGCGCTCTGGCCGATGGGGATGCACAAGCACAACTTCTTGCCCTGAAAATGTTCGAGCGGCTTGGAGCGCACTTGCCAGCGGATGCCTTGCGCGAAGGATTGCAAAATACTAGGACGAAAAAAATCCCGCGTAAGCCCCGCTCTTCCACTCGTGAAAATCCCTTTGGATTAACCGAAAGGCAGGTGGAAATTCTATCCCTGCTTGTCAAGGGGTTATCCAATACCAAAATCTCAAACCATCTGCATATTTCTCCGAAAACCACCGACCATCACGTTTCCGCTATTTTGGAAAAGATGAATCTTCATTCTCGTGAAGAAGCCGCAGCGTTAGCCCGCACACACCCTTTTTTCTCTGAAAAATAGGGAGTCACCCCTCGAAATATGGGGTGGTTCTCCCGATGTAATTTATGGAGATTTTCTGTATCATTTTTATCATATACAGAAAAGGATGTTTGCCATGCAACGCTATTTGGTGGAACGCACATTTAACCTGGAAGGGGATCCGGGAGTGCCAGGTCCGGATGACTCGCTGCAAAAGCACCTGGATTTTGCCGAGAACAACTCCCTTAATGGGGTAACTTGGGTACAGTCCTACATCTCACTTGATAACCGCAAATCGTTTTGTATATACGATGCTCCCAGCCCGGAGGCAATACGCAGCGCATCCAGCCGTAATGGCCTGCCAGTTGACCGCATTACCGAGGTGAGTGTGCTCACTACGATTGTCCAGTTTCCACTTGACAAAGATTTTGCCGGAGTGTTGCGTACCGGTCACAAAAATTCTGAATAGTCCTCAAGAACTCGAAGGAGATAAATTATGGAAAATCAAACAAACCCCTGGGGAGTCTCATCCTCCATCGATTTGTATGGCTGCGACCTACGTCTCATGCAGGATGAAAATGAGATCAAACGCTTCGTGCGCGAGTTATGTAACCTGATCAAAATGCGGCGTTACGGAGAGACACAAGTAGTCCGCTTTGGTGATGACCCGCGCGTCACAGGCTTCAGCATGACCCAATTGATCGAGACATCCCTGGTCTCGGCTCATTTTGCTGACAATTCAAAAGCCATCTATCTGGATGTGTTTAGCTGCGCGCCTTATGACCCGAACGAAGCCGCCGCATTTGCAGTTCAATTTTTCAAGGCGCAAAACTGCAGGATGGAAGTCATCACCCGAATCTAACTGATATTGATTCAACATCAAGAAAAGACTATGGCAGACATGACAAGATTTGTTTCCAACCTGATCAATTTAAAAGGAGAAAAAATCATGTGGCCGATTATTTTAACCATCACATTTACCCTGCTCTCAGGTTTTGGCGACGCGCAAGGCTTCACTCATGCCAGCAAAATCTGGCATGACCATCATTTTGACTGGTTGGAAGCCCTGAAATCTGCACTGGGATTTCAATTGGGCGTTTTTATGTTCTGGCTTGCGCTCCGTTATCTAGGGCAAATTGGGATCGTCTCTGTTGAGATTCAAACACTCCTCTGGTTTGGAGTGACGATCGTTGGCGTCGCAATACTAAATGGCAAGTTTGTTCAATGGCGGATGTTGGATCAATTTATCAGCCTGGGTGTATTGGGCGGCGTAGCCTGGCTTTTGTTTCGTACAGGTAATTAATGGAAGAAAAAATGTTTAACGAATGTGTTCCTATTTCATTTGAAGATTGGAATCCAGTAGAGCATTTACAGAGTATCGCATAATTTACCAAGTCGCCTTGCGCAGTCCAGCCTGTAGCGCGAAATTATGTCGCCCATTTTGCAAGACTGCGAAGCGTCTCGCGTTACCGCGTAGGGTGAGTTACTAAACAGGAACTTCGATTTTTTACTGGCAATCTTCGATAAACAGTTTATTAACTTATGAGACAAGCGGTAGCGTATAAACCCGTAATGTTTTTTACAGACGTAAGGAGTCTAGCCATGACCGAAATAATTTTAGTAGTTGCCAAAATTTTAGGAATACTAATCATCCTGTGCAAATTCATCAATAAGTTTGCACAAGGATCTGACTCGGCTGAAGCAATCAATTTATTGGGTAAATCCCTGTCAATGCGAATAGGAAACTTTTCACTCAAACGAAAAAGCTGAAAGGAATTGAGAATATGTATTCCCAATTGGATATAAAACCCGGCCTGCAAATTAGCACGGATCAAATGGGCCTGGCGCTAGAATCTTTTAAGCAGGCTTATCCCGCTTTTGATTCGACGCAGAAACTGGATCAATTGCGCGCCACAGAATATGCGCGTCTCGACCGAAAAGAGCATACCTATCTGGATTACACAGGCGGCGGTTTGTATGCCGAATCTCAATTGCGTGATCACATCATGCTGCTCAATGATGAAGTCTTTGGAAATCCCCATTCCAAAAATCTGACATCCATGGCGATGACCAAAATCGTCGAGCGTACCCGTGATTATGTCCTTCATTACTTCAATGCATCACCAGATGAATACATGGTGATCTTTACCCAGAATTCTACCGGCGCGCTCAGACTTATTGGCGAGTCTTATCCTTTCGAGTCAGGTGGTCGTTATTTATTGACATTCGACAATCACAACTCGGTAAATGGGATACGTGAGTTTGCGCGCGCCAAAGGCGCCGTCGTGACGTATGCGCCGCTTCAACCTCCCGACCTGAGAGTGGATTCCGATTTTTTAGAATCAGCTTTCGGGCTGGCCCGACCCGGCAAAAACAATCTGTTTGCCTACCCGGCCCAATCCAATTTCACCGGCGTTCAGCATCCGCTTGAATGGATCGCTCAAGCGCAATCCCAAGGCTGGGATGTTTTACTGGATGCGGCTTCCTTCGTGCCTTCCAATCGCCTTGATCTCAGTCTCTGGCATCCTGATTTCGTTGTCATCTCGTTCTATAAAATCTTTGGCTACCCAACCGGTACAGGTTGTTTATTGGTGCGGAAAACTGCTGTCAAAAAATTACAGCGTCCGTGGTATGCGGGCGGAACGATCACCTTTTCATCCGTCGTTGCCAACGATCATTATTTGACGCCTGGCCCGGCTGGCTTTGAAGATGGAACAGTTAATTATCTGAGTCTGCCCGCAGTCGAAATTGGACTCCGTTGGATCGAGTCCATTGGCATTGACATGATCCACACCCGCGTCATGTGCCTGACGGGCTGGGTAATTGATCAGTTGCTGACTCTCCGTCACAGCAACGGCAGATCAGTTGTCAGCTTGTACGGACCGTCGAATACTCACATGCGCGGCGGGACGATCCAGGTCAATTTCTTTGATCCCAATGGCGGGTTGATTGATTGTAACGATGTTGAGCAATTGGCAAACGAACAGCGCATTTCATTGCGCGCTGGCTGTCACTGTAATCCGGGCGCGCGCGAAGTTGCCCTTGGATTTACGAAGGATGATTTGGCTCCATGTTTTCGAGACAAGGACCGCCTGACGTTCGAGCAGTTCTTGCATGTGATCGATGGCAAGACAACTGGAGCGCTGCGTGCCTCGATCGGCCTTGCCACAAATTTTGCCGATATTTATAAATTTATGCAGTTTGCTGAAACTTTCGTTGACAGACATGTTGTTGATAAAGGTTCAACCCCGCAGCACATACTGGAAGGATAACTTTAAAATGAAGCATTTACTTATCTTCAACTCCCTGCGCCTGTTTCTGGCAGCCGCACTCATCACCGGGCTGGCGTGGACGGTTTGGCCCACATCGCTTGCTCACGCCGCCACCATCACTGTTAATACAGTTGCAGATGAAAACAATATGGACGGTGACTGCTCACTGCGTGAAGCTATCATCGCCGCAAATACTGACAATGCCGTGGATGCCTGCCCAACCGGCAACGGAACCGACACCATCAACCTGCCGGCGGGTACCTACGTACTTGGTCTGCTCGGTTCCGGTGAAAACGCCGCAGCGACAGGTGATCTGGACATCACCGAAGACCTTATCATTCTAGGTGCCGGCAAGGCCAGCACCATCATTGATGGCAACGGTATCGACCGGGTATTTGATGTAATTGCCACAGCCACGATTTCAGAAGTGACCGTCTCGGGCGGCGACGCGGGCACTGATTTCGGCGGCGGCTTCAAAGTCAATGTTTCCCTGACACTCGTGCGCAGCCGGGTCACTGGCAACTTGGCGCAGGCTGGGGGAGGAATCGCAGTGATGTCTAACCTTACGAGCATGACCGCAATTGATACTCGTATCTATGCTAATACATCTACGTTTGATGGCGGGGGCATATATACTTACGGAATAGTGACGCTTCACTCAAGCCTCATCAGCGGCAATACGGCCTCCCACGGCGGCGGAATTGCCAGTGGCTCCACTGCCAGTCAGATAACGGTGGTCAATAGCACGATCAGTGGTAATGACGGCAATGCTTCAGGGGGCGGCATCAATGTGGTGGGGGCTGCCGATTTGTACAATGCGACGATCACGGACAATACTGCAAGTGATGGTGGTGGATTAAAAATTGCAGTTGGCTCCACGCTCAACGTCAGAAATAGCATCATCGCCGATAATACGGGCACAACCAACGTTGACTGTTCGGGCACCCTTATCAGCCAGGGGTACAACCTCATCGGCGATACGACTGGCTGCACGATTATCGGCACAACAGGCAATATCACTGGCGTTATCGCAAACCTTGGTCCATTGCTAAACAATGGCGGCCCGACGCTCACTCACGCCTTGCTGGTCGGCAGTCCGGCCATTAATGCAGGTCACCCTACTGTTTGTCTCGATGAGACCGGCGCGCCGCTCGGGGTTGATCAGCGCGGCTTTGCCCGTGCTGACCGCTGTGACATGGGAGCCTACGAGTACAACTCGCCCGGCATACCAACACCATCCAGTACACCGACAGCCACGCTAACCAACACACCGACAAAAACTTCAACACCCACACGCACTCCATCGCCAACAGCCACACGCACGCCAACCCCCACACGAACGAGTACGCCTGAGCCTTCGTCATTGCCTGTCGTAATCAGCAGCACTCGGACGGATCTCAACCCCACTCTTGCAGCCAGCGTGAACTTCACCGTCACCTTCTCTGAAACCGTGACCGGTGTGGACGCGAGCGACTTCAGCCTGACAACCAGCGGCGTCTCTGGCGCAGCCGTGAGTGGAGTCAGCGGCTCGGGCAGGTTCTACACTGTGACAGTCTCCACCGGCACCGGCGCAGGCACGATCCGCCTGGATGTGGTGGATGACGATACCATCAAGGATGCGTCAAATACTTCACTCGGCGGTGCGGGCGCTGGCAAT
>JACRBH010000205.1 GCA_016234535.1 Chloroflexota bacterium | reverse complement strand
TGGATTTGAATGGGGGAGGTAATTCGGTTGAAGAGTTGGTGAACAACGTAGTAACCGCTTCGCGTCAGTCGTTCTGAAAAGCGATTGAAGTCGCTTCTACGGAAAGTCATTTATCAAATACTTATTGAAAAAATCAATCAGCTTTCTTTGATACCTGCGCGGATTGTTCAAAAACATCCCCAAGTGAATCACATTATTTTCCATCCATAAATATTTTGGCTCGCCCGCCGCGTCAAACAACTTTTCAGCAGTCCCGGGCGGCACGACTTTGTCTCCAGCGCCTTGAATGATCAGGATCGGGCGCGGACTTATTTTGGCAATCTCATCCACAGGGCGGAGATCATCTATATTTATTCCTGTTTGCATTTCGGCGAAGAGCTTCATGAGGGGATTTATCAAAGGATAAGGCACAAGGTAATTATATGTATCTTCCAATGAAGAATATGGACTATCCACTACAAGTGCTTCTATTTCTGGAAATTGTACGGCGGCGCGGATCATTGTCGCTCCGCCCATGGAGCCGCCCCATGCGCCGATATGTTCAATTTCAGGTTGTGCCATCGCATAAGTCAATGCTGCTTTCACATCGAGAACTTCATAATAGCCAATCGTTGAGATGTCCCCATCGCTCATCCCATGCGCGCGGGCATCCCAGGCCAGGACGCCATACCCCTCTTTCGCCAGCATCGCAAATAACCACTCGGGACGATTCCCGCCGTAACCGTGAGCCAGCAAAATGACAGCGCCGTTCTTGGGTGGTGTGTAGATTGCAGAAAGGCGGATTCCGTCTTCAGTAATAAAATCCACAGATTGATATTCGATTTTTTGCTCTGCAAGTGTATATCCCACTGCGATCTTGCGAGGTGGGTGTAAATAATGTTTTACACTTACATAGCCAAGAACGCCTGTCAGGATAGCCAAGGCGACAATCGTGCCAGCTATAAAGGTGGAAAGTAATCGCGCCCAGTATTTCCAGTTTTTTCTATTCAAGAATTACCCCAGCACAAAATTATCGATCAATCTCGTCTTTCCGAGCAGAACTGCCATCGAAAGCAGGGTTTTTCCTTTGATCACATCCAACTCTTCGAGCGAGTCATAGTCCGCGCAGGAAACGTACTGCACGGTTGCGCGCGGCTCGCTCGCCAACACTTCTTTCATCTTTCCTCTTAGCGTACCCGCATTTCGCTCTCCGCCTTCATACAACTCTTTCGCCGCACTTAGCGCGCGGAATAGAACCGTCGCGGCCTTGCGGTCTTCGCCTTCCAGATATTTGTTGCGGCTTGACATCGCCAGCCCGTCCGCCTCACGCACGGTGGGGCAGACAATCACATCCACAGGGAAATTCAGGTCACGCGTCATCTGGCGGATGACCGCCGCCTGCTGGGCATCTTTTTGGCCGAAATACGCCTTGTGCGGCTGGACTGCGTTGAATAGTTTCGCCACGACAGTAGTCACACCTTTGAAGTGGGTCGGCCTCATCGAGCCTTCCAGTGGACGAGTGATCGCCTCCACCTCCACCCAAGTCTGGTAGCCAGTCGGATACATGATCTCAGGGGTGGGAGTCCAAACCAAATCCACGCCGAGAGGTTCGATCAGGCTCAGGTCACGCTCGAGATCACGCGGGTACTTCGAGAGATCCTCGTTCACTCCGAACTGTGTCGGGTTGACGAAGATGCTCACAACTACATTATCGCACTCAGCCCTTGCGAGGCGGATAAGAGATAAATGCCCCTCGTGTAAATATCCCATCGTTGGAACGAGACCAACTGTCCCTTTGAAAGAGAGGCGAGAGGCTCTTAATTCGTCTAGACCAATTATCGTTTTCATACCTTTCTCCTACGCGTCCCCGCACTTTGGGGGCTTGACAGGCTAGAAACTTTGTTCTACACTCTAAATACCAAATTAGACATAAGGAGAAAATAATGGCTTATTCACACACCAACTCAAAAGGCACCACCTACTTCCTTCATTCAAAGGGAAAGATGTTCTTCTTCTCAAGAGAGGTCAAGGAAGGCGCTCTCGATGCTCTTCCTGCGGGCTATAGCGTCGCTGAGATGAAGACTGGGATGTTAGTCTTGAAGAGAATCCCTGCCGAAGGCGAAGCGAAGACCGCTGAGACCACACAAGCATCTTCGTAAAGTATAACCTGTTCGACACAATCAAATATTCTTTTAGATTAAAAGGAGACTAAAATGACACGTAACACAGCATCTAAAAGCCACGAGACAAAAGTGAGGGGATCATGCCTACACTAAACCGCGTCCAATTGATCGGTCGTTTGGGCAAGGACCCCGAAAGCAAGTTCACCCCTACTGGCAAGAAAGTAGCCCATTTCAGCCTTGCCGTCAGCAACCGCTGGAAGGACAAGAGTGGAGAGACAAAAGAATCCACTGAATGGGTCAACATCGAGGCTTGGGGACGGCTCGGCGAGGTCTGCCAGGAATACCTCAAGAAGGGCAGCCTCGTTTTCATCGAAGGCCGATTGCAGACAGATAAATATGAGGATAAGGGCGAAACGAAGTATTACACCAAAGTAGTCGCGCAAACCCTGCAATTCCTCGATAAGCGCCCCGCGGAAGAACCCATGCTGGCTGTGGATGAAGACCCGGGCGAGTACGAAGCGTAGGAAGTAACGAGTAATAAGTGAGAAGTAAAAAGACGGTCACTTTTGGAGTGACCGTCTTTTTGTTTAACTGCTTTGTGCAGTGTCGTTCTGAGCCGCTTTGCGGCGAAGAACCACTACGATTATCTCAGAGACCATCACCGCACTGGCGCGCGGCGCAAGTGTCGCTCCGCTCACATCGTCCCGATGTCCTTCGGGAGGGAATCACGAAACTATTTTTTCTTCCCAGCTTTGGCTTTTACAACTTTACTCTTTGCCTTGAGCTTCTTAACTGGTGACTTCTTCGCTTTTACCGGCAGCTTCTCCAATTCACTCACCAGTTTCTCCAGCACATCGAATCCGCCCTGCCAGAACTTGGGGTCGCGGATGTTGATGCCTGCTTCTTCGAGGATCTTCGCAGGCGCTTCCGACCCGCCAGCAGAGAGGATTTTGAGATAGCGCGGCTTAAAGGATTCACCTTCAATTTTGTATTGCTGATACAGCGAGAAGACCAGTAACTGTCCGAAGGCATAGGCATACACGTAGAAAGGTGTGTGATAAATATGCGGAATGGAGACCCACTCCCATTTGAATTCATCGCTCAGTTCGAATGAATCGCCGAATTGCTCCTTCAAGTTTTCCATGTACGCGGCGCATAACTCGTCCACGGAAGCGTTCTTTTGGATCATGTCATGTGCCTGTTTCTCGAACAGCGCAAAATATGACTGACGCATGATGGTGGCGTACGCATC
>JACRBH010000208.1 GCA_016234535.1 Chloroflexota bacterium | reverse complement strand
GCGGGATCTGACCGAGGACCGTCTTCAAAAAAGTGGATTTACCGGCGCCATTCGGTCCGATCAATGCGGCACAGTCGCCGCGCCGCAAGTCGATGTTTGGAGATGAAAAAAGAAACTTGTCAGAAAATCCAACTTTGAGATTCTCGGAGCGGATGACCATGTCGCCCGAGCGCGTTTCAGATGAAAGGCGCAGATGCAAATTGGGCAGGGTTCGCACCGGCGATTGCAGCCCGCGCACGCGGCGCTCGGCTTCCTCCACGCCATATGAGGATGTAGGAGTAAATTGCGCGATATCCAACTGGCTCCAGTTTGTGTTCAACACCGCATCCAGGCCAACTTTTTCAACGGCAAACAAAATTCGTGTGAGGCGTTTAAGTTTTCCTTTTGCCTGAAGGGTGTTCTGCCCGGCAATATTGCGCTTGATGTACTCAACTTCCTTCATCAACTTTTCTTTTTCAGATTCGAAAATCTCCTGCCGCCGCGCGGCACGTTCGGCGCGCTGCTTCAAATACGCGCTGTAATTTCCGCGATACGTTTCGGTTGCGCCGGGAAACATTTCAAAGATCACATTGCTGGCCTTGTCCAAAAAGTAGCGGTCATGCGAAACAATGATGGCCGCGCCTTCCCATTGACTCAAATATCCTTCGAGCCATTCGACGGCGGCAATGTCGAGGTGGTTGGTCGGCTCATCGAGCAGGAGCAGGTCCGGGTCCGAGAGCAGGAGCCGCGCCAGAAATCCGCGCGTGCGCTGGCCGCCGGAGAGATGGTCGATGCTGAGTTGATAATCCGCTTCGCTAAACCCCAGCCCCGAAAGCACCTGGCGAATTTTTGTCAGGTATGTGTATCCGCCGCGCCGCTCGAAATCGTCCTGCAATTTTCCGTAACGCGCCATCACTTCATCGAGCTGCGCGGGATCAGACATCAACGCTTCGAGACGGTGCAATTCTTCCTGTTCTGTTTTGAAATGACTGAAGACGGATTCGCACGCCTCCCAGAGAGTTCCCGTCATTTCGAAATCTGCCTCTTGCGACAGATACCCGGTCTTGACTCCCCGTGAGCGGGTGACTGTCCCCGATGTAGCTTCGTCAGCGCCGACGAGAATCCGCAGGAGCGTGGTCTTGCCGATTCCGTTTGGCCCGACGATGGCCATGCGCGCGCCTTTGGCGACAGTGAAAGATACCCCGCTGAAAATATCCGTGGGGCCGTATGATTTGGAGAGTGAACTAACAGTGATGAGTGACATGTTTTATGGTGAGAAGTAAAAAGCGCGCATGGATTTTATCCCATCCGCGCTTTGACGATTGGAACTTTAAGTAAAGCAGAAGCTAAGACAAGAGTAAATTCGCCCTGTTACTTTGCATTTTGACTGGCGTTCTCCTGCACCTGCTTCAATTTAATTACCAACTTCAACGCTTCGTTGACGGCTTTTTCATTTGGGAATGCTTTGGCAACCTCAGGTTCCAAAAGTACGAGATTTGTCCCTTCGCGGTAACGAGCCGTGTATTTACCGCGCACCCCGCCTTTGAGCAGGGACTTCATGTCATATTCAGGGCGTAATTCATCGTTTATTTCAGTTTTCTTCTTCATATTCTTTTCGCTCCACTTTTGTCAATTCACGAGCGCTGATAATTCGGATTCGGTTGCCTCGGTCAGTGTGTGACACCATCAATAATCTGCGGCGATCTGACCAGCCAATCGTGATGTAACGGTCTTCGTTATTAGAATGGTCGGGGTCGGGAACAGTAATCGCAAGATGATCTCCAAATACTGTCCCTGCTTCGGCAAATGAAACACCGTGCTTGCGCAGGTTTATTTCTGCTTTACGTGGATCCCATTCAAAATCCATGTTTGATTTTCCTTGTGGTAAATATACATCAGTTTAACAGGGCGAGCAACCGCAAAATCTTGGCTTGGCCATGCGCGCGCCTTTGGCGACAGTGAACGACACCCCGCTGAAAATATCCGTGGGGCCGTATGATTTGGAGAGTGAATTAACAGTGATGAGTGACATGGTTTTCCAGTGAACGGTTATCAGTTAGCAGTAAAAAACGCGGATAGATTTTAACCTATCCGCGTTCGTTTGTTAGAGAGAATGTTGGGTTATTCGAATTTTACAACTACATAATACCAAACGCCATTGCGCTTTCCAAAGAAGTGCGCGCTGCCGTTAACTATATACGGATTATTAACTGTAAACCCACAACAATAATGATGCGCCACCTCTTGATATTCCAGGGGGAGGATATTCCCATCATAGGAAAGTCCAATCCTTGGCCCTTTGCGAAAGAAGTACACGGGTTTGTTATCCATCAGGCTCCAACTGAAAATTTCCTGGAAACCCAGTTTTTTGTTGAGGTTTTCTCCATCTAGGATTAGAAAGTCACGCGCCGCCAAAACCCAATGCTCATTCCAAATACCGAAACTGTTTGTAGAATTAAGCGGTTCGGTATAAACAGCGAAGGCGTAAACAACATCCTGATTGCTATTGATTACTTGGATATGGTCAAAATCTTCACTCGCCTTTAGCCACAATACCTCCCCTTGGTACAAAATGGGTTCAAATCCAGGGTCTTGATGATTGTATTCCCACTCGCTGATTACATCATTCTGAATGATGTAACTGTTGAAATCAGAATATCCTATCTTGTTAAACGTGGTAACAATAAAGGTTGTTATTGATCCTGATTCAGTTGAGAATTTATAAATGTCCGAAATTCTAAATATTTTATCAAACAAGACTCTGTTGTCTCTAAACAATTGTTGCTTGTAGTTGTTCGGGTCGGAATTAACAACCCTTAATTCATACCCAAGTGATTTCAATTGGTTTTCAATTACGGGCTTTGGAGTGGATGTGGGAGAATTTGCTATATATGCAGCCCAATCGGGAAGCATATCGTCGGGCACAAACTCCACTAACATTTTCTCGCCCGGCCCCACTTGCGCCTCGGGAGGTAAAGCGTATTCAGTAATCGAAGCGTTATGCAATATTAGCGCAGTATTTTCCCATAGCGAAGTTTCTTCAGGGCTTAAAGGCTTGAGAACGGATTCGAATTTCGTGTCATAGATGGGCTTCAACCACGCCATAGTCGTTCCCACTTGATTAGCCCCTGGATAGTTTATGCCTGTTTTTATATAGAGAAAGCGGTGCTCGGGATCGGCTGCAGGGTTTTCAAATATTTCATATTTAATAGCGTGTCCTTCGTTTGTTTTGGTTAATACGGAACAACGCGGATATGATTGGATATCCACAGGATACCAGCCAATCGAACTCTCCTCTGGTTTCGATTCAACATTCGCCAGCCAGGCACAAACATTTATGGCCCTTGACATATAGCCCATTTCTGGCAGGTAACCAGTTTCAAAAAAGCCATCTGACCTTGAAAACAAGTTTGGCTTTTCTGTAGGTTTCATATCAGCAGGAAAGTAAACCGAGTACCAGCCTTCAGGGTCAGTGTAAACCTGTTGGTCAGGGTTTGGAGTGGGTAGAGGAATGAAGGCGTGAGGATCAGGTATGGTGGTGGGTGAGCCATATAAACCAAGAAATGATGGCAACGGTGTAGTTGTAGGAAGTAGTGCCTGTGTTTCGGCGATCTCGGTCCTAACAAATGACATGGCTGTTTCCATTGCAACTGTTGGACTTGTCCTGGGCGGTGACATAAAGCCGTTACAAGACGTCAATATTGTTGCGGTCAAAAACATGGTGAATATTGCTTTTCTAATGATTTTCATTTTCTCCGTTCCCTTT
>JACRBH010000204.1 GCA_016234535.1 Chloroflexota bacterium | reverse complement strand
CGTGGTCGAAGCCGCGCTGGATGCTGGTGTGAAAAAAGTGTTGATGGTCAGCACCGATAAAGCTGTCAGCCCGGCGAATCTTTACGGAGCCACGAAACTTGCCGGGGAGAAGTTGACCATTCAAAGCAACGCCTATGCCGGTGGTTCAGCAACCAGATTTTCGTGCGTTCGATACGGGAACGTCGTCGGCTCGCGTGGTTCGATTGTTCCGCTATTCCTCAATCAACGCGCAAGCGGCAGGATCACCGTCACGGATGATCGCATGACTCGCTTCTGGCTTTCACTGGATCAAGGCGTCCGTTTTGTGATCACTTGCATCGAGCAAATGGAAGGCGGCGAAGTTTTCGTCCCCAAGATTCCCAGTACAAAAGTCGTTGACCTTGCGAAAGCCATCGCACCGAACGCCGAGATCAATATCATCGGCATTCGCCCCGGTGAAAAATTACACGAGATGCTCATCTCTGAAGATGAAGCGCGCCACACCATTGAACTCGAAAAAATGTTTGTCGTACAGCCTGCCGAAGCCACATGGTTTGGCTATTCGTGGAAAGATAAAGGCAAGGCATTGAAGGAAGGTTACTTTTATTCCAGCGACAACAATTCGGAATGGCTCGATGTGGACGGCATCAAAAAATATATCGCGCCGTTTGAAGAATTGTTCGCGCAAGGCAAGCTCGAAGGATAAAACATGGCGCGCATTCTCGTTACGGGAGCCAGTGGTTTGCTCGGTATCAATCTCGCGCAGGAAGCGATGCTTGAGCATGATGTCACCGGCGTGGATCGTGGTAAATTAAAAAACGCGCCATTTAATATTTTGAAATTGGATTTGTTGAACGCTGGCACAGTGGACTCAGCCCTCGACTCTGCGCGGCCCGATTGGGTGATCAACTGCGCGGCTCTTGCCGACCTCGAAGCCTGCGAGAACAACCCGGAGCTGGCTCAACGCCTCAACATTGACCTGCCCGCGCAAATGGCAAAGTCTTGCAAAGCGCGCGGCATTCAATATGTTCACATCTCCACCGACGCAGTTTTCGACGGCGAAAAAGAAGGCTACTATACTGAAGAAGATATTCCGAATCCGCCTGGCGTTTATTCGCAAACAAAACTGGATGGCGAGCGAGCGGTCTTGAGTGAAGATGCTGATGCAATCGTGACGCGTGTGAATTTCTACGGCTGGAGTCTGAGCGGGAGACGCAGCCTTGCTGAATTCTTCTTCCATAACCTTACCAATAATAAAAGCATGAGCGGCTTTACCGATGTGATCTTTTGCCCAATGCTGGTAAATGACACCGCGCAAGTCTTATTGAAAATGTTGAAGAAAGAAATGACCGGCTTATATCATCTCGTTGGTCCGCAGGCCATGAGCAAATATCAATTCGGTGTGGAGATCGCGCGCAGGTTTAGCTTGAAGGAAGGCGAAATTTCGCCAAAATCAGTTCTCTCTTCCGCCCTGACTGCCCGCCGTTCCCACAACTTATGGCTTTCCACCCACAAGTTATCCACAGGTTTGGGAGAGTCCCTCCCCGAGTTCTCCACAGGTCTGAGCGAGTTTTTCGCCCAATACCAGCAAGGTTACCCACAGAAAATACGCAGTTATGCACTGTAGGGGCGGGGTTTTCCCGCCCTTGTACGATAGAGTCATACAGGTTATCCACAGGCTTGCATCAGTTATCCACAGATTTTGCCACTTTTACCCACAGGGTACGCTTCGCAATCCCCAGAATCGGAGGAGTTATGGACATTAAATTCGGAAATCGCATAATCGGCTTAAACCACCCAACTTATTTCATCGCAGACATTGCCGCCAACCATGACGGTGACATGAATCGCGCCAAACAATTGATCCGCCTTGCCAAAGAAGCCGGCGCGGATGCGGCCAAGTTCCAGAATTTTGATGCGCCGAAGATCGTCTCGGATTATGGATTCAAAGCCATGAATGGCGGACAGGTTTCGCATCAGGCTGCATGGAAGAAATCGGTCTTTGAAGTTTACAAAGGCGCGTCGATCCCGTTTGAGTGGTCAATGACTTTGGTTGAGGAATGTAATGAAGTGGGCATTGACTATTTCTCCTCGCCCTATGATTTCGAAGCCATTGATTTCCTCGATCAATATGTGGAAGTTTACAAAGCTGGTTCCGGTGAAATTGACTGGATCGAAGCCCTCGAAAGAATGGCGGGCAAGGGCAAGCCGTTCTTCATTGCCACAGGCGCATCCAATATTGGCGAAGTGCAAAAGGCTGTCCATGCCATTTTGAGAATCAACAAACAACTGGTGCTGATGCAGTGCAATACCAATTACACCGCCAGCCCGAATAACTATGATCATTTGCATGTCAACGTGTTGAAGACTTACGCAACCATGTTTCCTGATGTAATTCTTGGTTTGTCCGACCACACCCATTCAGTCGCGCCTGTCCTTGGCGCAGTGACTTTGGGCGCGCGCGTGATCGAGCGTCACTTTACTGACAGCAATGACCGCGAAGGGCCAGACCATAAATTTGCGATGAATCCTGAGAATTGGGCCAAGATGGTCGAAGAGACTCGTCTGCTCGAACGTTCACTTGGCAGTTCAGATAAATTCATCGCAGAGAATGAACAGGAAACGCAGATCGTGCAGCGCCGTTGTTTGCGCGCGGCGCGTGAGATCAAAGCAGGTGAGACTTTTACTCGTGACATGATCGATGTTCTGCGCCCCGCCACACCGGGCGCGATCAAGCCTGATCAGATCCAAAACGTCATCGGTACAAAAGCACTGGCTGACATGCCCCTTGGCAAGGAATTGCGCTGGACGGATTTAGGCGGTTAAAGTATATCGTCATTGCGAGGAGGGTGCTTTTCCCGACGAAGCAATCTCATATAGTGTTGGAGATTGCTTCGTCGCAATGACGAATTATGTATATGAAAATCCTTTATTTCTCCCTCGGCTACTGCACCCACGATTATCGTTTCCTAAAATCCATTTCAGATGGCGGGCATGAAGTGTTCTTCGTTCAATTGGAAGGGAATCGAAGAACTGTGGAAGACCGCCCCGTGCCTGAGAATGTTCATCAAGTCATTTGGAAGGGCGGGCGTGAACCATTCCGTTGGAGCAGCCTTGCGAAGTTGACTTTTGACTTTCGACGTTTGACCAAAGAGATCAAACCTGACTTGATCCATGCTGGTCCCATTCAAACTTGTGCGTTCATCGCAGTATTGAGCGGATTCCTTCCCATACTCACCATGTCGTGGGGATTCGATCTGATGGATGATGTGCATAAAAATAAATGGTGGGAATGGGTGACTCGTTACACGTTGAAACGTTCCACGTTTTTTACGAGTGATGCAAATATCACTCGCGATAAAGCAGTTACTTATGGAATGAATCCCGAAAAAACAATCGTCTTTCCCTGGGGCGTTGATCTTAAGCATTTTTCACCAAGCACTGATCACTGGTCACTGAACACTGATCACTTCACATTGTTTTGCAACCGTTCATGGGAATCCCGCTATGGCTTGGATGTACTTGCGCGTGCGTTCGTGAAAGTAGCACAGCAAAATGAAAACGTGGATTTGATTTTATTAAACGGCGGCTCGCAAAGTGCACAACTTCGTCAAATATTGCAGGGTGGCGGCGTGCTGGATCGTGTCACTTTTGGCGGGCAAATTTCGCAAACTGATTTACCAAACTGGTATCATATGGCCGATGTTTATATTTCGCCATCGCATGTGGACGGCTCATCCGTTTCGTTGATGGAAGCGCTGGCGTGCGGACTGCCTTGTTTGGTTTCGGATATTCCTGCGAACAAGGAATGGGTTGTCGAAAACGAGAACGGCTGGCTCTTCCGCGATGGCGATGCGAATCATCTGGCGGAGAAGATTCTGGCAGCGATCTCTAAAAGGGAGAATCTGCCTGGGATCGGCAGAGCAAGCCGCAGGTCCGCTGAGATGCGTGCGGATTGGAAAAAGAATGCCGAAGTGTTGATGAATGTCTATCGAAATTTAATTTAATCGTCATTGCGAGGGCGATAGCCCGAAGCAATCTTCCACGAAAGTTGGGATTGCTTCGTCGGACTAAAGTCCTCCTCGCAATGACGGGAAGAGGAACATATGCTCAATAAAAAAGAATTGTTGGATGGATTTCGCCAGACCAGTGTCAAAGCGGGTGAGACGATCATCGTGCATACATCGTACAAATCGCTTGGCGGTGTGGAGGGCGGCGCGGAGACGGTGATCGATGCGATGCGCGAGTTGGTTGGGCCGCAGGGCACGGTGATGTTCCCCGCGTTCAATTTTCAATCGTGGACGGAGACGCATTATTGGGATGTGCTGGAGACGCCGTCGAAGATGGGCATGATCACCGAACTTGCGCGCATCAGGCCTGACGCAAAGCGGACTCCGCATCCGATCTATAGTTTCTCCGTTTGGGGCGCGCGGGCTGACGAATTCTCGAAGACTGACGATGTAGAAGCGTACGGCCCGAACTCTGCTTTTGCGTTGTTCCACAAAACGAACGGAACCATTGTAAGCATTGGGCTGGATTTTAACAGCACATTTTCCCTGCATCATTATGTGGAATTCAATAACGGCTGTGACTATCGCCGCATCAAAGAGTTCTCTGGAATCTATGTCGGCTATGACCGTGTGCCGCGCATCAAGACCTATTCGATGTTTGTCCGCAAGAATGAACGTGTGAAGACCTACATTGTGCCGGGCATGAACGACCTGTTACATGCAGGCGTTATTAAAGAAGTTCAAGTCGGTGCGGCGAAGGTACATTATGCGACGGCAAACGATTTTTACGATAACATGTCGGTCATTGTGCGCGAGCACCCTGAGAAATTGCATTATATTGAAGAGCCGAAATATTAATTACGTGATGTAGGGGCGGCGTTTCGCCGCCCTGGGCGGGGAGACCCCGCCCCTACAAGGTGAATAATTATGAAATCATACACATCCCTGAAGTCCATTCTTGCTGAATTCTTTCCATTACATCGAACTCTGGCATCTGACGATCATGACAAAACACTGGATATCATCGGTTCGTACATGCCTGATGCCTCCAACTACACCATCGAGACTTACACTCCGCTCGAAAAAGCGTGGACATGGTATGTGCCGGAGCGTTATGTTGTCCATGAGGCGTATTTGGAAGTTGAAGGCGGCGAACGTGTGGTGGATTTCAAGAATAATCCGCTGCACATTGTTTCGTATTCCCTGCCTGTTGATAAGACGCTTTCATTCGAAGAACTCCAACCGCATTTGTATTTCAACGAAAAACGCCCACACGCCATTCCGTGGGTGTTCAAATATTATGACCGCGATTGGGGCTTCTGTTTGCCGAAGAATGTCTTCGATAAACTTCCGCGTGATAAGAAATATCGCGCGGTTATCAAATCTGAATTCATTACCGATCCGAAGCAGGGATTTAAAATGGCTACCGCCGTCATTCATCCCGAAGGCGGGCCGAGTGGCGCGGGCGAGATCATCGTGCAGGCGCATACCTGTCACCCAATGCAAGCTAATGACGATGGCGCGGGCGTGGTCAGTACCATTGAGTTGGCGCGCCGTCTCGCGGAGAATCCGCTCCCTGCTGGATCGATGAGCGTCCGCTTTTGGTTTGGGCCAGAGACGATTGGTACGATTGTTTATCTTTCGCACAATGAAGATGTTATCCAAAACTTGCGCGGCGGTATCTTCATGGAAATGACAGGTAATAAAAATAAAATTGCCTGGCATCACACCCGCCAGCATACACATCTGCTTGATAAAATTACCAATTACCAATTACGCAATATCGCTCACGACGAACGCGATTTTGCCGCGGCCCCCGCAAACGATGAGCGCGTGATCAACGGGCCTGGAGTTAATGTGCCATGTATCTCCATCAACCGTTGGCCTTATGACGAGTATCACACCACTGACGATAACCTCGACATTATGCATGAGGATATGCTGGTCGGAGCGGCTGAAACTGCCGAGCAGATCATCCGCATCTACGCCACGAATTACATCCCGAAGCGCACCTTCCGCGGACCGGTGTTCCTGAGCGGAAATGGCCTGTGGGTTGATTGGCGCGAGAATTGGGCGCTCAACCGCGCCATCGAAAAAATCATGATGCGCTTTGAAGGTGACCTGTCTATTTTTGAGATCGCCGAACAGGTCGGCCTTGATTATTGGATGGTGCGCGAGTACATCGAAAAATTCCGCGCGAAGGGATTTGTCACCGCCGAGCCGATTCCATCCGAGGCGCAAGATTCGTAGTACCGACTTAAGTCGGTACTACCAGTGGCTATGAAACCAAGAGTAGTTGCCATCATTCAAGGACGCATGTCCTCCTCCCGTTTGCCGGGAAAAATCCTTGCAGACATCACAGGTCAGCCGATGTTGACGCGCGTCTTTATGCGCACCTCGCGAGCGAAGGCACTGGACGAAGTCATCTTCGCCACGACGACAGACGCATCTGACGACCCGGTAGCGGAGTACTGCGACTTTAGCGGCATTCCCTTCACCCGCGGCAGTTTGTTCGATGTGCTTGATCGTTATTATCAAGCCGCGCTTCAAGCGAAGGCCGATGTGGTTGTCCGTATTACGGCGGATTGTCCAGTGATCGACTCTGAATTGATCGACAATGTGGTCAACATGTTGCTTGAAGATGAATATGATTTCGTCTGCAACCGCCTGCCACCGCCGTGGACTCGAACCTATCCCATTGGGTTGGATGTAGAAGCCTGTACTTTCAAAGTGTTGAAGAAAGCATGGAAGGAAGCCAAAGAACCCCAGCACCGCGAACATGCCATGCCCTATTTTTACGAAGGCGTACAACTAGCCACTGTCAGCCGCCAACTACAAACTGGTGTCTCTCCACGCGGATTCAATATTGCCCTCCTTCATCACATCACCGATTTCGGAGATTACCGCTGGACAGTGGACACTCCCGAAGATTTGGAATTCATGCGGCAGGTTTATTCCCGCTTCGATGGGCGCGATGATTTTTCGTGGAAGGAAGTCTTGGATTTGGTCCACGATGAACCTAGGTTAATGGAAATCAATGCAGGTGTGGAACATAAGACTCTCAAGGATATTGATAAACGCGCACTTAAATAATTCCGTCATTGCGAGACCTACGAAGTGGTCGAAGCAATCTCCACCATCGCGAGGGGATTGCTTCGACGGAAGAACACCGTCTCGCAATGACGGGGACTTACTGATAACTAATTACTGATGCCCCTGATAACTTTATTCTCCGCTCCCAAACCCTTTACTAATCCGCACATTGCGATGATTCAACGCAATGCCATCAAGTCGTGGACTCTGCTTCCTGATGTCGAAGTCATTTTGCTTGGCGAAGAGATTGGACTTGCCGAAGCTGCCAAAGAACTTGGCGTGAGGCATTTGCCGAACGTGGCGCGCAATGAATCGGGCACGCCGCTGATCTCGTCCATGTTTCAGTTGGCGCGTGAAAATTCAAACAGTGAATTGCTCTGCATCATCAACGCGGATATGATCCTTATGCCTGATTTTGTCGAGGCGGCGAGGCAGGTCAAAAGTCAAAGGTCAAACTTTGTCCTCCTCAGTCAACGTTGGGATTACGACATCACTTCCTCAATAGACTTCGCCGCGGGGTGGGAGTCAAGGCTGAGAGAATCTGTCAGAAAACAGAATCAGCTTCACCGTCCCGCAGGAAGCGATTTTTTCCTTTTCCCCAAATCCTGTTATGAAGACATCCCCAATTTCATTATTGGAAGGGCTGGCTGGGATAATTGGATGATCTATAAGGCGCGCAAGGAAGGCTGGCCTGTGATCGATTGCACGCCGTCGCTGATGATCGTGCATCAGAATCATGATTACTCACATTTACCTGAAGGCAGGCCACATTACGAACATCCAGATACAAATGAGAACATTCGGTTGGCGGGCGGGCAGGCGAATGTGCGCTATACGATTTTGGATGCAACGCATCAACTTGCGGATGGTAAACTTATCCGCCCGAAGATGTCTTACCTGCGTTTTATGCGCGGCGTGGAACTGTTCCTGCGCGCGATCTTTTTCTTTCTGCCTGAAAAGTCGATTGAAAATATCGCCAGACCGAAGAGATGGAAGAAGCGATTGCAGAAGTTATTTAAATAAACGTAGGGGCACGACATGTCGTGCCCCTACAATTCAAGGAAATTATGCGTAAAGGTCAAAACCCTGCCAAGTTCGTCAAAGATGTCGCCCGCCCCGAGCGGATCACGGTTGCGTTGCTGAATTACATTCCCTTCCTGAGCGGATTTTACGCCGAGACTCTTGATGTGTTGAAAGTTTCGCTTGAGTCGATGCGCAAGGATGCAGGATTGCCGTTCGACTTGATGGTCTTCGATAATGGCTCATGCGAAGAAGTGCGCGAATATCTTGTCAATGAAAAAGAAGAGGGACGGATTCAATATTTGATCCTCTCCGAAAAGAACATGGGCAAGGGTGGCGCATGGAATGTGATGCTGGCAGGCGCGCCGGGTGAGATCATCACCTACACTGATGCGGACGTTTTGTTCTCGCCGCAATGGCTCTCGCGTTCTGTGGAAATTCTCGAAACCTTTCCGAATGTTGGCATGGTGACCGCGCGTCCGTTCCGCACACCGCCTGAGTTTTACGAAGGTACTTTGAAATGGGCGAAAGAGAATGCCACGTTGGATGAAGGTCAATTCATTCCGTGGGAAACGTTCCTCGAATTTAATCTCTCGCTCGGGCAGACTGAAGAAGAGAATAAGAAGGTTTATGCAGAGACTAGTGATTGGAGAATAACTCACGATCCGTCATTGCGAGGAGCGACAGCGACGAAGCAATCTCCGTCATCATCAAGCAAGCCTGTCGTAGCCTACGCAGGCGCGTCGCATTGGCAATTCACCACGTACAAATCAACACTTCAACAGTTCCTGCCCTTTGACATGGACAAGCCCATGGGACAAGTCCGCCAGTTGGACAAGCGTATGAACGATGCGGGGTTGCTGCGCCTGATGGTTTCCGATCCGCTGGCGATGAATATGTCCAATACGCTGGGGTATTTGCGCGGAGAGTTGGGGAAAGGCGGAGTGAAAAGTAAAAAGGAAAAAGGGCTTGCGCGCCATGTGCTGGAACTGGCCCCGATCAAGAAAATTTTGTTGGCGGTGTATAACAGGATTTTCAGTTGGTATTATTCGTAGACAAAAATATCTTCTCGCCGTTAAGAAAGCGACGCGGGCGACATCTTCCCAACTTCGAACCATCAAACTACATGACCAAACGAATCTTCATCTCCGCCGACCACGGCATGGCAATCATCTACTTCCTGCAAAGCGACGTCGTCTCGACCCTGCTTGCTGCGGGCGTTGAAGTCGTCGTCCTCACCGACGATGACACCAAAGAAAAGATCGCCTCACGTTTCGCACAGCGCGGATTATCCTTTGAAGGTTTGCGTTTGAAACAGGCGAATAAATTCGCCACTACATTTCAGCCGCGCCTTCAGTGGCTGCTCGCCTACCTGCGCCGCGTCGGCGGCTCGCGCCGCATCAACACCGAAGCCATGGACAGCCACATCTGGGAAGTCTGGGCGGAGAACGGCTGGAAATTCCGTTTGGGTATTTGGATTCCCTCCGCGCTGGCGATTCTCCTCCTGCGGAATTTTTCCTTCGCCCGCAAACTTTTGGTGCGGATGCAAAACCGCTTCACGCCTACCCCGGGCCTGTACACTGATCTATTTGAAAAGTATCAACCCGACATGGTCATCGCTTCGACTCCAGGCTGGCGCATGGACCGTTACCTTCTGCGTGAATCCGCCCGACGCGGAATCCCGAACATGACCGTCATCGTTGGCTGGGACAATTCATCGTCGTACAATGTCTCTGGCGCAGACGTGCAGTGGGCGACGTGTTGGTCTGAGTTGCAAAAAGAAGAACTCGTCAAAGGTTCGGATTGGAACCCCGAGCATGTGCATGTCGGCGGCATCCCCTCGTATGACGGATATTTCCGCAAGCAATGGCTCATGCCACGCGATGAATATTTCAAACTGCACGGACTCGATCCCAAGCGCAAGTTGATCTCATACGCCAGCAGCTTTGTCCATTTTGCGCCGAACTTCCCAAACATCGAAGCGTTGGCAAAATTGGTTTCATCTGATTCGCTGGCGGAACCTGCGCAGTTGTTGATCCGCTTGCATCCCAGCCATTTTCAAGACAAGCCAAAGATCTTTGCGGACGAACGCGCACAAGTTTTTGAACTCGAAAAGAAATATCCCAATGTGCATGTTGTTCAGCCTGTAGCGTTGGGTGGGTCACTCGGCTACTACGGCGGCGAAGACATGGACGAGAAATCATCCATGATGGCGTATTCGGATGTGGTCGTGACGGTCTATTCGACCATGCTGGTCGAGACCGCCGTCCACGATACGCCGATGATCGCCGCGACGATAGATGTCCCCGGTGGGTGGAATAAGAAAAACAAGTTCTCTCTTTCGCTGAAGGAGATCGGCGATTGGCCGACGCACAAACGTTTCCGTGATGCGAAAGCGGGGCGCGTCGCATCCACTGAAAGAGAGTTGCGTTCCATGTTGAATGCGTACCTAAAAAATCCTTCCCTGGATTATCCTGAACGCAGAAAGTTTATCGAAGATGAAATCACATTCACCGACGGAACGTCA
This sequence comes from Chloroflexota bacterium, assembly GCA_016234535.1. Taxonomy (GTDB): domain Bacteria; phylum Chloroflexota; class Anaerolineae; order Anaerolineales; family Villigracilaceae; genus Villigracilis. Next base: position 46,620 of record JACRBH010000204.1, on the reverse strand, counting down.
GGTAAACGAACGGCGAAATTTATTTTGAAAGTGTTGGAAAGATAGACAACCGCTTAACCGGAATAAAGCATGGTTAATAATTCTATAAAACTAGATATGTCTTATAAGAACGACAGTTTCCTTAATCAATTCCCTGCAATAATCGGAATTTTGTCTGTTCTGTCCTACCCAATATTTTCCTCCATCTGGAAGATGGAGCCCATTGGAATTAGCGAATACGTTGAATTACTTGTTGTCTTCAGTCTGTTATTCTTGTTTTTGTTAATTCTATCTGGGCGGGTAGCGTTGATCCGCGGCCTTTTTTCTCTTTATGTAACATTGGTCATGCCCGTCTTTTGTGTCCTGGCCTCGTTCGCAATTGTTGAAGTGCTTTCTGCTTCAGAATATGGAATGGCATTAATTATTCTTCACGTTGCGTACGCACTAATTTGGTTTTTCACACGAAGTTATATATTGAATCTGTCTTTATTCAACCAGATCAACAGGGCTGTCCTTTCTCTTCTTCCTTTAGGCTATGGCCTTATCTTTTGGGCCTGGGTATTTGGAACGTATGATCTTTTACAGCCAAAATTTTGGTCGGCGTGGGTTATGGTTCCAGCCATCGTTTTTCTCGTTCTGTTTTGTCTGTGGGCTGTGGATCTGTGGCAGAGAAGATCGCGGCCTGGATATCAATGGGTGATTTATCTGCTAATGGTTTTAATCCTGACTGGATTAGTGTATCGGCCAGAATTGTTTGTTGATCGCTGGCATTATAACTATTTCATGGCGCCACTTAATGATGTTATTCATGGTAAGGTCCTGTTTGTAAATACTACATCCCAGTATGGGGTTGGAGTGATATATGCGCTTGCTTTAGCGTTTTGGGGATTGCACCTTCCAATAGGGTATGAAGGTCTTTCCTTTGTTATCGCCATACTCTTTATCTTGCAGTATTTATTGCTGGCATACATGTTGTGGAAAATATCAGGAGACTTGATACTCGGTGTTGCTGGCGTGCTTGTGATGGTTTACTTTAACTACCTTACGGTTTTTTGGCCCAGTATGCTGCGGACGCCGGCGCAAAGTCCTTTGCGGTACGGCTTACCCTACCTACTATTGGGCATGGCATTTATTAACACCAAGTATTCGAAGCGTTATTTTCGGGTGCTGGAGCTTGTTTTTTTAAGCATTGCCAGTGTATGGAGTCTGGAGACTTTTCTCTATGCAGTGTTGTCGCTTAATGCATTTTACTTTGTCAATGATTTGCTTTTTGCGCCCCAGTTTCAGGTTGGGTTAAAGGCGTTTGGGAAAAGGCTCATGGTTCAAGCTGGAATAATAGCCATTAGCTGGAGCCTGCTGTTTATCTTTACACATGTTATATCAAGACAGCCTCTCAATACTCGCATGTATTTTGATTATTTTCAGTCTTATACTACCATCCCTTATGATGGCGGTTCAATTGCTCCCCATATTTTTCGTACAGGGGTGGTGATGTTTGTTTATCTGTTCTCAATATTCGCCGTCTTATTCGACAGATTGCGACAGAAAAATTTCCTTTCCACCGCAATGTCTTCGATGTTGGTTGGAATGTCGGCGGCAGGCATTCTCCAATATGTTTATTATTTTATATTCTACATTGATTACCACCTTGCGTTGTTGTGTGTTCCGTTGATTTTTGTTCTGGCTCTTTGGGTTGCAGCTATCCGTCGGAGTTCTTCCATGTCTTCCCTGTTCCGCGCAAATGTTATTACGGTATTATTTTTCAGCTTGATTGTATGCATGATCTCAACTGTGCCAAGCTTTTACGATAAGTTTTCGAAATCGCTGCTCTATGAATCTATGCAAAAACAAGGCGTAGTCTTAACAAGTCCTTATTACAATTCACCATCCAATAAAACAGTTGAAAACCTTGTTCACTTAATCCAAAACTATGCCGGAAGTGAACAACAAATTGCCCTTTTTGCCGCGCCCGAAGATCAGGTTGAGGCGCTTTTTCTCACAGGGAAGACTGATCTTTTGGGAATGTCTGACCCGGGCATGAGCGCAATTTCGCTGGTTTACTCAGAATATATATTGCGTGAGGCAAAAACAATGGCAGGGCAGCCAATATATATTTTTTACGATACTGCAAAAGAGGCTTTGATGCCCTTGCAGCAAGAAGCCTATCGCGCGCTGGTTGGCGCAGCAAGCTACAAAGTTATCGATAAAAGGAAAAATATTGTAGTGCTGAAGAAAGTGAATTGACAAATACTTTTCCTTTCCAAAAAAACGCTTGAAATCCGTGTCAAACGTTAGATTATTTGACGCCTGTTCGGCACTATGGTACAAATCCATAGGTCGGATTTGCACAAACCCTAATAAATCGGTCCTTTGGGATCAATCTGTTTTCAATACTAAAAAATCCTGTGTGTTGCTATCAACAGCAAAAATTCAAGGAAATTAAAAGGTGATTTATGGGACGATCTAGTGCTCGAGGTTACACAACAACTTCGAAACCCTTCTCGAATTTTTATAAGTTTCTTCTTGAACATCCCGAATGGACTGCTTTTATTATTGTTTTTGGAATAATGCTTTGGTTTAATTTGCACCGGAGCCACTTCGAGTTCTACTATGATACGGCTGAGTACTGGAATTCACTGGCAAAGGCATTTGACGATCCTGTAACTGGGAGATTTTCACTTTTAAATTATAATTCGCCCTTGCGTGGCTATCTCCTTCCATTGATACTTAATGTAATTATTAAATTGTCTGCTTTCTTAGGAATGCGCGGCCTAATTCTTCTGGAGATAACCCAGGCTTTTGTTTTTTCCTTCTTGATCGCAGTACTTATTCCTTATGTGCTTAAAAAATTATTTAAAAGCAAGCCCAATCTTTGGCAGATTTTAATGTTTGGTTTGCTTGTAATATTCTTTTGGCGGGGATATTTTTTTTACCCATTATCGGATTTTTGGGCGTTGTCTTTTTTTGTTTTTGGAATATATTTGTTTTTAGGATGCGAATCTAACAGGTGGGCATTATTTTGGGCGGGAGCATTTTTTGGAGGAGCGGCAGTCATTCGTCCTACTTATTTAACAACTTTAATTTTCTTGTTGCTTTGGAGTGCATATTATTTTTCAAGACATCAAAATCATGTCAAAAGACAAATTTTTGCAAACGAACTTGTTCTTATAATTGGCTTGGCATTTGTGTTTCTGCCTCAGATATTGATAAACAAGGTTCATTATGGAATCCTTAGTCCTTTGCCGCAGACGCAATTTAGTGACGAAGAATATTATGATGGCAACAATCTGTATCTTGTACAGCTGTCTTTTGGAATTCAGGTACAAAGATACGAAACATTTGTGGGATTGGAGTCCGACTATAAATCTGCGGCGGTGTTTTATATGGATCAGCATGGCCGCAACATTTTGGTTCAGGCTGGGTATGATCCGAGTTCTTATTTTTACCCAAATCCGAAGATATTAAGTTGGTCGGAATATATTCTGTTGACTATCAGGCATCCGCTCGATTTTTTGATCATCTATGTTCGGCATATATTTAATGGGTTGGATGTGGTATATACTACTCCTTATATTTACAATTTACATAGTAATACAAGTTACATAAGATTGCTGAATTATTCACTATTGTTTTTGACTGTATTATATATAGGCAGGCGCGTCAAAAATTTCAGCGTTTTAAGCTGTCAGTTTTTACTGTTGTTAATCTTTGTTCTACCTTCCATTTTGTCGATCCCTACTGCAATTGAAACTAGGTTTCTGTTGTCTTTTCACTTTATCTCTTACTCAACAACGGCTTTCTTTGTTCTGCCCATGTTGTTTTCTCTTACAAGAAAAGAAAAAATAAGAATTTTTTTTAAATATTTGCCGTGGTATAGTATCTTTGTTGTTATTTGTTTTTTGCTTTCCATGAACACCTTTGCGGCCATGAAAAGTGGATATTATGTTTTTTGGTAGTTTTGTTTGAGTAATGAGTTGGTATATCTTAAGACGCATTTGAACCAATTGATACTTTACGAAATTGAGAAAGAACAAAGGAACATTTTGCGTCAATTCAATCGTTAAATAGATAACAATGAAAAAATTTTCAATTATCATTCCGGTTTACTATAACGAATTAAATTTGCCAGATACTATTCCACAACTGCTTACCTTGTCAGAATCTTTCCCCGATTTTGTTCTGGAGTTGGTGTTCGTTGACGACGGTTCTGGCGATAATTCATTAAACATTCTGCTTGATTTTCAGTCACAGTACCCCAAAATCATCAAAGTAGTAAAGCTTACCCGGAATTTTGGCGCAATGGCTGCTGTTCAAGCCGGCATGACCATTGCCACCGGGAATTGTGTAGGGGTAATCGCTGCTGATTTGCAGGATCCGCCTCAGTTATTTAATGAGATGATCGATCATTGGGAAAAGGGTGCCAAAGCGGTTTTTGCAACTCGTGCTGATCGTGAAGAATCTTTCCTGCAAAAATTTTTCTCCAATCTTCATTATGCTTTGGTAAGACGCCTCGCAATCCCTCAATATCCAAGCGGGGGGTTTGATTTTTTCTTGGTGGATCGGCAGGTGGTCGAAGAATTGAATCGGATTCATGAGAAAAATACTAATATTATGACTCTTATCTTCTGGCTGGGTTTCCAGCCGACTCTTGTTTCTTATACACGACAAAGTCGCAAAAAAGGGAAATCTCGCTGGACGCTGGGAAAAAGAGTAAAACTTTTCGTTGATACCTTTGTTGCTTTTTCATATTTCCCAATCCAGATATTATCTGCCCTGGGTTTTCTCGTGGCGTTTGGGGCCTTTCTTTATGGTGCAATCATTTTTATCACCTGGATGTTTTATGGCATTGAGGTGATGGGTTGGGTTCCCACAATGATTGTTTTGACTTTTACGGCGGGCATTCAAATGACTATGCTCGGAATTCTCGGCGAATATTTGTGGCGGACACTAGATGAGACAAGAAGCCGCCCACACTTTGTAATTGATGAAGTAATTGATGATGCACTCAAAACAGAAGAGAAAAAATGAGCGAATATTTTTTGCATCCAAACGCACTTGTTGAGACAACTGAAATTAGCAAAGGTACTCGCGTATGGGCGTTTGCCCATATTTTGCGGGGCGCTGTCATTGGGGCAGATTGTAATATTTGCGATCAGGTTTTTATCGAAAGTGATGTTAAAGTGGGAAATCGGGTCACTATCAGGAGCGGCGTCCAATTGTGGGATGGTATTCGAGTCGAAGATGACGTTGTCATCGGCCCAAATGCAACATTCACGAATGATGCTTTCCAACACTCCAAACAACACCCTGAAAAACCATCTCGAACTATAATTCGCCGAGGTGCTTCCATCGGAGCCAATGCAACGATTTTGTCTGGCTTGGTGATTGGTGCAAATGCACTGGTGGATGCAGGCGCAGTAGTTACAAATGATGTGCCCCCCAATGCGATAGTAACAGGGAATCCAGCGCGCATTACCGGATATGTTTCAGCGACAAATATAAAGAGTGCCCTGCCTCAAAAAATGACAACTCATTTAGGCGCACTCTCGGTGGAACGAGTGAAACTGATTGAACTTCCTCAGATTGTAGATCTGCGGGGCAGTTTGACCTTTGGCGAATATGACCGGCATCTGCCATTTATCCCAAAACGTTATTTTGTTATATTTAATGTGCCGAGTATGGAAGTACGTGGGGAGCATGCACACAAGCAAACACATCAATTCCTGGTTTGTCTTAAAGGCTCCTGCTCGGTAGTTGTTGACGATGGAGTCAATCGGGATGAAATTACATTAAACGTACCTTATCTTGGTATTTACCTGCCCCCAATGATTTGGGGAATTCAGTATAAGTTTACATCCGATGCAATGCTTTTTGTTCTTGCGTCGGATGCTTATGATGCCGAGGATTACATTCGTGATTATGTTCAATACCTGCATATGAGTAATGAAATGTGCCCGAATCCTGAAGATAGTGAGATCGAAAATGAGCAATGAAAAAGCTGTTGTCGAAACAACTAAGATCGGAGAAAACGTCGAAATTGGTGAGTTTTGTGTTATTCGCGCGGATGTAGTGATCGGCGACAATGTGAAGATTCACCCTCATGTCATCATTGAGTCAGGAGTTGTCATTGGTGATGATGTCGAAATATTCCCCGGGACTTATATTGGAAAACCTCCAAAAGGAGCCAGTGTAACCGCACGCCCTATAAAGTTTGAGCCTAAAATTGTGATCGGGAATTCTTGTGTGATCGGCCCCAATGCCGTTATCTTTTATGATGTGATGGTTGGGAGCAATACGTTGCTGGGGGATGGGGTGTCATTAAGAGAGCAGGTGCGTGTTGGAAGCCATTGCCTGTTAGGCCGTTATGTAACTGTTAATTACAATACGAAAATTGGCGACCACACCCGAATCATGGACATGACCCATATCACAGGAAATTGCGAGATCGGCGACAATGTGTTCATAAGTGTTTTGGTTTCGACCACTAATGATAATGTTGTTATAAACCGCGAATATGAAGATGGAAAAATAAATGGACCAAAGATTCGAGATAGCGCCACTGTCGGGGCGGGTGCCTGCTTATTGCCTGGCGTTGTAATTGGTGAAGGATCCCTCGTTGGCGCCAATGCAGTAGTGACAAAAGATGTTCTGCCTTACGATGTAGTTATGGGTATCCCTGCAAAGGTGACGCGGAGTTTGAGGAAATATTCTGATGACTAATACCACTAAAATCCCTTTTCTTGAAATGCCTCCCTATCAGGAACTCAAGGCTGAAAATTGGATAATGCTTATCTGCGGGTAATGGAATCAGGTTGGTCTATTCTTGCCAGGGAGGTTGAGGCCTTACATTTGATCTAACGTGGTTATGGTATTGGGGAAGACGATGAGGTAATTATGCCCTCGAATACCTATATTGCAACATGGCTTGCGGTCTCGTATGCCCATTCCTGTTGAGTCTGACCCGCAAACTTACAACATGGATCCTAATCAAGTCGAATCTGGGATTATTGTCTTGACATAAGTTTTACGCAAAGTTTGTTGCAAACAAAATTATTGAAGAACAATTTAAAAAATATTCTCGTAGCTGATTTTGGAGTGTCATGGAATTATTTGACCGAGTAAAAAAATCCGCCCGCATCCTCATCAAGGGCGATCCCAAAAAGAATAAACGCAATCCCATCCCTGCCATCACGCTTGAGGAAGTGGCTGAGATCAGGCAATTCTTCCCGCGCGAGAAGTTCTTTATGTTCGGCCATGCCCGTTCAGGGACAACGCTTCTCATGCGCCTTGCGCGTTTGCATCCCGAAGTACATTGCAATTATCAGGCGCACTTCTTTACGCGCCAGCCATTGCTAAAATCTTTGGTGAATACCCTCGAAGCGGAGGAATGGTTGACACGCAAATCCAACCGCTGGAATCAGGGTCGTGATCTCTCTCCACTTGTTCTGCGTGCTTCCGCCGATTTCATCATGGAGCGCGACGCCGCCCTTGAAGGCAAGATGATCGTTGGCGACAAAAGCCCCTCATCCACGATCCACGGGCAGGCTGTTCGCGATATGCACGCGGTCTATCCTGATGCGAAGCTGGTGTACATTGTCCGCGATGGACGCGATGTGTTGATCTCGGAGAGATTCCGCAATTTGGTGGAAGAGTCTAAATTCTTGAAGGCGGAGGATAAGCGTATTATCGAGGATTTGCGAAAAGACCAGACTCCTTTTACCAACGGCACTCGTTCCATTTTCACAGAAACCGTCATTCGCCGCGTGGCGGAGGGCTGGGTCAGGAATTTGAAAGAGACTGAGGATGAGGCTCGAAGATTGTTCGGTGAAAATTACTTCGGCTTGCGATATGAAGACCTGCTCATTCAACCTTTTAGCGAGATGAGCAAACTCTGGAAGTTCCTCGGTGTAAAAAAAATCGGCAAAACGTTGGAAAAAGAAATCAAAACCGAGATGTTATCGAATCCCGATGAGGAGTGGCAGACGAAACGCAACGAAGGCATTGCATCCTTCCTGCCAAAGGGACAGGCCGGTAATTGGCAGAGATTATTTACAGAAAAAGATAAATCCATCTTCAAGGAAATTGCCGGTGAGATGCTGGTCAAATGGGGATATGAAAAAGATTTGAATTGGTGAACCAATTGTAGGGGCGGGGTCACCCCGCCCCTACAATCACATTGAGGATAAACATGAAATTCTTGATTGCTGGTCTTGGTTCCATCGGACGCCGTCACATGCGGAATTTGATTGCGTTGGGCGAAAAGGATATTGTCTTATACCGCACACGCAAAGCGACCATGCCCGATGATGAACTCGCGGGCTTTCAAGTGGAAACAGATTTGCAGGAGGCGTTAAAGAAACACAAGCCCGAGGCTGTGATCGTTGCAAACCCGACATCCATGCATTTGGATGTTGCCATTCCTGCGGCGGAATCAGGCTGTGCGATCTTGCTTGAAAAGCCGGTTTCTGATTCTTTGGACAGGCTTGATATTTTGCAGAAGACTGCTGAAAAAAGTGGAAGTAAAATTTTAGTGGGATTCCAGTTTCGTTACCATCCAACATTGAATAAAGCCCGCGAATTGATTCGATCTGGTGTAATCGGGAAAATTCTCACTGTACATGCGCATTGGGGTGAATATTTACCGAACTGGCATCCGTGGGAGGATTACCGCAACAGTTATGCGGCGCGCGCGGAACTTGGCGGCGGCGTCATTGTCACGCTGACCCATCCGCTTGATTATTTGCGCTTCCTGCTCGGTGACGTGGAATCATTGTGGTCTTTCAACGGGCATCTTTCGCCGCTCGAGTTGAATGTCGAAGATGTGGCTGAGATCGGGCTGAAGTTTTCCAGTGGAGCAGTGGGTGGTATGCATGTCAATTATTTTCAGCGGCCTCCGGTTCATAGACTGGAAATTGTTGGGGCGAACGGCACTCTGCGCTGGGACAATGCCGATGGGGTACTCCACTTTTTGCGAATGCCAGCCGCGTTTGGTTCATGGGATGCCAATCCGCCGGCGGCTGTTGAGGAGCAGTATCATCTTCCAGATGGCTTTGAGCGGAATCAGCTTTTCGCGGCGCAGATGCGTCATTTCGTGGAAACAGCCCGGGGGGAGTCTGACCCGATTTGCACGCTTGCGGATGGGGTGAATGCCCTTCGTCTCGCGCTTGCCGCGCAAGAGTCACAACGGTCCGGGCGAGTCATCCAAATCTAAAATTCACCGACTGAATTTTGAAGTATAATGGGCGGGCATTTAAAAAATCTGTAGCGGCACAGCCCGATGGGAATTCATTTCGCTGCGCCCCAACATAAATTATGGAGTAAACATGGCAAAAGCAAAATTAATCCCCCCGTATGGCGGCAAACTGGTCAACCTGGTCGTTGAAGGCAAAGAGCGTGAAGAACTGCTCGCCCGCGCCGGGAAACTCCCTTCGATAAAAATCACCATGCGCAACATGTGCGACCTTGAGTTGATCGCCACCGGCGGGTTTTCACCGTTGACAACGTTCATGGGCAAGGCTGATTATGACCGCGTGCTCAAGGAAATGCGCCTTGCGGATGGAACCCTCTTCCCGCTTCCCATCACCCTGACGGCTGATCCGAAAGAACTGCCGACAGTTGGCGAGGAACTGGCATTGCGCAGCGCAAACTTCGACCTGATCGCGGTCATGACTCTCGATGAGGTTTATCACTGGGATGCAGAAACCGAAGCGACACTGGCTTATGGCTCAAACGACTCGAAGCACCCAATGGTCTCCGAGATGGCGCGCTGGAACAAGGTGTGCATCTCCGGCCCAATGAAAGTTGTCAACCTACCCAAGTATTATGACTTTGTGAATCTGCGTCACACACCTGCACAGGTGCGCGTCATGCTCGAAGAGATGGGACACGACAACGTGGTCGCTTTCCAGACCCGCAATCCCCTGCATCGCATCCACGAGGAACTCACCAAACGCGCCGCGGCGGAAGTCAAAGGCTCGTTGATCGTTCACCCTGTTGTCGGCATGACCAAGCCCGGCGATGTGGATCATTACACCCGTGTCCGCACGTATAAGGCATTGGTGGATAACTACTACGACAAGAAAGACACCATGCTCAGCCTGCTTCCGCTGGCGATGCGCATGGCCGGCCCGAAGGAAGCTTTGCTTCACGCCATCATCCGCCGTAACCACGGCGCCAATCACTTTATTGTCGGCAGAGATCACGCAGGGCCGGGAAATGATTCTAGTGGCAAGCCATTCTACGGTCCATATGATGCGCAGGAAATCATGAAGCAATACGAAGCCGAACTGGGCGTCAAGATGGTTCCGTTTGAGATGCTGGTCTATCTTCCCGATGAAGCTCGTTATGTCGAAGAGAAGGATGTGCCCAAGGGCGCGAAGGTGGCGAACATTTCCGGCACGCAAGTCCGCGATGATTTTCTTGCCAAGGGCAAGCTGCTCCCCGAATGGTTCACCCGCCCCGAGACCGCCGAGATTTTGCGCGAAATGTATCCTCCGCGCCACAAGCAGGGATTTTGCATCTGGTTTACCGGCTTGAGCGGTTCAGGCAAAAGCGCCACAACTGAAGTGCTGACCACCCTGCTCCTCGAGCGCGGACGTGAGATCGCCATCCTCGACGGCGACGTTGTCCGCACACATCTTTCCAAGGGACTTGGATTCAGCAAGGAAGACCGCGACACGAACATCATCCGCATCGGATTCGTGGCCGGCGAAATTGTCCACGCGAGCGGCGCGGTGATTTGCGCGGCTATCAGCCCGTACCGAGCCACTCGTGCAGAAGCCCGCAAGATGGTCGGCGAGAACTTCATCGAAGTTTATATGGATACTCCCGTTGAAATCTGCGAACAGCGCGATGTGAAGGGTCTGTATGCCAAGGCTCGTCAGGCAATGGTGGATGGCAAGCCGATGGGCTTCACCGGCGTGGATGATCCATACGAACAGCCGATCAACCCCGAGATCACGCTCCAGGGTTTTGGCTCATCAGCCGAGGATAATGCCCGCAAAGTTTTGGCGTATCTCGAAGAACAAGGCTATATCGCCAAACAGGCGTAGTTGATTTTTATCACGGAGATGTAACTCCCTTCCCCTGCGGCGCGCTTTCGCGAGGGTTGGGGATGGGGTGCATCTCCGTGTTTTTATCTGAATGAAACACTTCCTGAAACCCCAACTTCTTTTCCTGTTTGCGCTTGGCCTGATCGCCGTGAGCGCAATTGGTATGGTGCTTTACAGCACGCCGCAGGGACTTGGGCTTTCAGACGACTCGATTGCTTATATTGCCGGCGCGCGCAGCATTCTGGCGGGAAATGGTTACCGCGAAGCCTGGCTTGCATCCAACCAGCCTGTAACTCATTTTCCGCCCGGCTTTTCCACTGTACTGGCATTGATCGGCCTCAGCGGACTCGACCCCCTGCGCGGGACGCGCTTTATCAACTCCATACTTTTCGGCGCGAATGCGTTTTTGCTTGGCATCATCGGCTGGCGCATGACCAGGTCACAGGTTGCGGGTATGACGCTGGCGCTGTTGTTCGTGGTCAATGCTTCTCTGCTCAATGCACATGCCGATGCGATGAGCGAGCCCCTGTATATCTTTTTCAGTCTCGCCGCGTTCCTTACGTTTTCAGAATATTTCAATTCATCAAAAAATGTTTGGTTGATAACGACAGGCTGTCTGACTTCATTTGCCTACCTCACACGTTATGCAGGGCTTGCACTGTTGGCGACATTTCTCATTGCGCTCATCCTGCTTCAGGATTCATGGAAGAAAAGATTAACCAGTGCGGGGATTTTTATCGCCAGCACTATTCCATTTTTGTTTGGCTGGAGTATCCGCAACAAAATTGTCGCGGATAACGCCACCAACCGCACGCTGGTCTGGCATCCGCTCACGCTTGAAAATATCAATACAGGTCTTTACAACATGTCCGAGTTTCTTGTCCCGCTCGAAACGTGGCGACGCGCGCTTGTCAAAATTCCGAATTTATTCCCTTTAATTTTATTGCTCATAACTTTAGCTTTGCTTGTTTGGGTGGTATTCAAAGGACTGCGGAAATTTTTCAAGCCTGCCACTGCCCAGCCTGAAATCTTATCTTTCGCCAGCGGGCTGTATATTTTCGGTTATCTCGCATCCATTGTCTCATCCATGCTGTTGTTCGATGCCAGCACAAAGTTCAAGCTGCGCATTCTCTCGCCGATCTATGTCGCATTGCTCATCCTGCTTGTTTATTTGGGACAGCGGTTATGGCAGAAGCGCATGATTCTTTGGCGGAGTCTGGTTGTGGTTTTCGCCCTGCTGTTTTTTTCGCTCTCGATCTATGATGCATCCATCGTGGTGGAAAAACTCCACAAAGGCGGGCAGGGATATGCATCCTTCCAATGGTATGATTCCGAGGCCATGGCTTATTTGCGCGGGCTGCCCGAGGGCACACGCATTTACACCAATCAGCCCGGCCCCGTTTATCTTTATGCAGACCGCCCCAGTTATGTTCTGCCCGATCTTGTAGACCCGGTCACAAACCTTCCGCGCGAAGGTTATGCCGAAGGGGTCAGCGCTCTTCATGATGATGTATCATCGGGGAATGCCGTTCTCGCGCTGTTCAAGTCCGGCTCAGAGTCAGAGGACGTGCAGTCGATCTATCTTCAATTATCACAGGGTTTGCATCTTGCGCATCAATCTCATGGCGATGGGATTTTTACAGCGCTTCCATAATGCGACATAAATGTCGCGCTACACAAAGGAATCAAATGACGATTTTTGACAAGTTTAATTTGAAAGACCGCGTGGCAGTTGTGACGGGCGGAGTGGGCCTGCTCGGCGCGGAGTTTTGCAAAACGCTCGCGGAAGCGGGCGCATCTGTCGCGGTGGTGGATCTCAATGGCGATGCAGCAGGCAAAGTCGCGGAAGGACTCGTCAAGTCTGGATACAAGGCGATGGGAATCGCGACCGACATCACCAATCCTGACTCGGTCAACGCGATGGCCGCCTCGATTCTTTCGACCTTTGGCAGGCTCGATGTACTGGTGAATTCTGCCGCCCTCGACCCGAAGTTCGACCCCGATGCCGCGTCCAAAGGCATTGCGCCCGGTGCCTTCGAAGATTATCCGCTCGAACAGTGGAACGCGGCATTGAATGTCAATCTCACGGGCATCTTTCTTGTAACACAGGCTTGTGTAAAACAAATGATCGCTCAAGATAAAAAAGGCAGTATCATCAACATCTGCTCAACCTATGGATTGAACGGCCCCGACCAACGCATCTACATCAAAGACGGAAAACGCGTGGCCTACAAACCTGTCTATTACACAACAACCAAAGCCGGTGTGATGGGATTTACCAAATACCTCGCCGCATATTATGCCGGGACGGAAATCCGTGTGAATGCGCTCACTCCCGGCGGCGTGTTCAATAATCATGAAGAATATTTCGTGAAGAATTATTCAGCCAAAACCATCCTTGGCCGCATGGCAAAAAAGGATGAGATGAATGGCGCGTTGTTATTCCTTGCTTCCGATGCATCCTCTTATATGACAGGAAATAATGTCATTGTAGATGGTGGTTGGACAGCGTGGTAGCCTGGTAATTGGTAAATGGTAATTACCAATTACCATTTACTGAGAACTGATAACTTATGACTGACATACTTGCATTAATCCCCGCCCGCGGCGGCTCCAAAGGAATCCCGCGCAAGAATATCCGCAGCTTCGCGGGCTGCCCGCTCATCGCGTGGAGCATCACCGCGGCCATACAATCGGACCAGGTCATGCGCACCATAGTCTCGACAGACGATGAAGAGATCGCGGCAGTCGCGCGCGAATGGGGGGCGGAGACTCCCTTCCTGCGCCCGGCTGAATTGGCACAGGATAAAACCACCGACCTGCCTGTCTTTGAACATGCACTCAAATGGTTGGAAGATGTTGAAGGATACCGCCCTGATGTAGTTGTGCAATTGCGCCCCACATCACCCATCCGTCCGCGTGGGATGGTGGATGATGCCATTCGTATTTTGCTTGACCATGCTGACGCGGATTGCGTGCGCGGGGTTGTGCCTGCGGGGCAAAACCCGTTCAAGATGTGGCGTTTTAATGGCGAAGGCAAACCTTTGAATCCATTGCTTGAAGTGGACGGCATCCCGGAACCGTACAATGCGCCGCGCCAGGTACTGCCGCCGGTATATTGGCAGACAGGCCATATTGATGCGATCCGCGTTGCAACGATCACGCAGAAGCATTCGTTGACGGGTGATGTTATCTATCCGCTGGTGATCGACCCGAAATATACCGTGGATATTGACAACCTGCCCGATTGGGCAAAATATGAGGCGTTGGTCTACAGCGGACTGGAAATGGTCTCTCCGGGAAAATCCCGCCGTGCCATGCCTGAGACAATTAAAATGATTATCTGCGACTTTGACGGCGTAGCGACGGATAACCTTGTCACCACTGATCAGGATGGAAAAGAATCAGTCACGGCTTCACGCAGCGACAGTATGCACATCAAGACCCTGCGCGAAAAAGGAGTCGAAGTGATGATCCTTTCCTCGGAGCCGAACCCTGTTGTGATGGCGCGCGCGAAAAAGATGGGGGTGGAGGCAATGCACGGGATCGGGATGCAGGACAAGGGTAGAGTGATGCGCGAAGTCCTCGAGCAGAAAAATGTCAAAGCGGAGAACGTCATCTATATCGGCAATGACCTCAATGACCTTCCATGCTTTGAAATCGCGGGCTGGTCTGTGGCGGTTGCTGATGCGTATCCTGAGGTGATCCGCGCGGCGGATTATGTATTGACGAAAACTGGTGGTCACGGCGCAATTCGTGAACTGTGTGAAATCGTGTTGAAAAATTTGTAATGTCATTGCGAGGGCGAAGCCCGAAGCAATCTCCTTGTAAACGCGGAGATTGCTTCGTCGCAAAACCGCTCCTCGCAATGACATCATCTACAAGGAGAAAATTAAAAATGGCTCGCGAAATTAAATTTGGAAATCGAATGATGGGTGATGGTCACCCTGCGTATGTCATTGCGGAGGTGGGCATCAATCACAACGGCGATCTTGACATTGCAAAGAAAATCATTGCCGCCGCCGCTCATGCCGGCGCGGATGCGGTGAAGTTCCAGAAGCGCACGCCCGAAGTCTGCACGCCGCCTGACCAACAGAAACAAATGCGCGAGACGCCCTG
Source organism: Chloroflexota bacterium (assembly GCA_016234535.1). Lineage (GTDB taxonomy): Bacteria > Chloroflexota > Anaerolineae > Anaerolineales > Villigracilaceae > Villigracilis. The sequence continues at coordinate 31,471 of JACRBH010000204.1, read as the reverse complement.
GGGCTACATCACTTATTTGGATTATCGCTACAAGGTTGAGTTCAACGAGGAGCAATACCGCGAGATCGACCGCTATTGTAAAGAGAAGAAAATTGATTGGATGGTCTCGGTATGGGATGAGCCTTCCGTTGATTTCATGGAGAAATTCGATACGCCCGCGTACAAAGTTCCTTCGGCTTCACTCACCGACCACAACCTGATGAAGCACGTCCGCAAGACGGGCAAGCCTGTCATCATTTCCACGGGCATGTCCACGATGGAGCAGATACACAAAGGCGTGAATGCTGTCGGTGAAGATAACCTTGTCATCATGCACTGCACCAGCACTTATCCGTGCGAGCCTGAAGAATTGAATCTCCGCATGATCGAAACACTGCGCAAGGAATTCCCCAATAACCCCATCGGTTATTCGGGTCATGAAGTTGGGCTTGTGCCTTCGGCTGTGGCGATTGCGCTCGGTGCAACATCCATCGAACGCCATATCACATTGGACCGCGCCATGTGGGGCAGTGATCAGGCTGCATCGGTGGAACCTGGCGGCTTTGAGCGTTTGGTGAAATATATCCGGGTAACTGAAGCCGCACTTGGCGATGGCGTGAAGAAAGTCTATGAATCCGAAAAAGGTTCGATGAAGAAATTGCGCAGAATAGTTAACGAATAAATCCTTTCACCACAAAGGGTCACAAAGGTTTTTCCTTGGTGTTCCTTCATGACCCTTTGTGGTAAATTTTTCTCATGTCTTTTACACAACAACTCCGCCGCATGTTACGCCCCGCAGGGAAAACCGCCCAGGCCATTTTGCGCTGGAAGCGGTTTTCTTTTCATGAAGCCCCGCCCATTTTTGGCAACTCCAAGCCCAAGAGCGGTTCGCATCTTTTGCTGCAAATCCTCAACGGCTTTACGCAGATCATGCCCTACCGCTATGTGGATGCGGAGCCGATTCGGACGATCACGAAAAACGGAATACGTAAAACACAAAACAAAATCCTGTCGGAGTTGAATAGCATCCCGCGCGGCGTGATCGGCTGGGGATATTTGGATGCGACAAAAGAGAACGCTTCTTTCTTAACTGCGGCAGGGCGCGTGAACTATTTCATTTATCGTGACCCGAGAGATATGCTCGTCTCGCAAGTGTTCTTCGCAACCGATATGCACGAAGAGCATGGGATGCATGATTACTACAATTCGCTTCCCGATTTTGGCTCACGGCTTAACGTGGCGATCACAGGCATTGACCGTGACGGGCTGTACATGGTTAATGTGGAGCAGCGTTATGAAGGTGTCTTCCAATGGCTCGAACAAAAGAATGTCATGCGCATCCGCTTTGAAGATTTGATCAACAACCGCGACGCCACCTTGAACGCCATGCTCGATGAAGTGGAAAAGACAGGCTGCAAGATTCCAACGCCGCGAGAGAAAGCGCTCGCTGTTTTAGTGGATGCGATTCAGCCGAAGAAGAGTCACACCTTTCGCTCAGGGAAGACAGGCGGGTGGAAGGAACATTTCACCGAGGAACACAAGAAATTGTTCAAGGATGTTGCAGGGGATTTGCTGGTGAGACTGGGGTATGAAAAAAATAATGATTGGTAAACTAGGGGCGGCGTTCTGCCATCCTGGGCGAAGAGACCCCGCCCCTACGGATTTATGATGAAAGAATTCTTCACCCAACGCATCAAGCGCGGACTTGTCCGCAGGCTCAATAATTTCAAAATTGCGCGCATGGCGCAACTTGTAACTCGTAACTCGCCACCCCCCTCTGGCGCGCCTGTCATCTTTTTCAAAGCATCCACTGGCATTGATGACCTTTCATGGAACAGCGGATTCCATTTGCTGGTCTCGTGGGGGTTTCGCTTGCAGGGAATCCCCGTCGTTTATTTTGCATGCAACTCCGGCATGAGTCATTGTGTGCTCGGGACGAATCGCGATCACGCGCAGAAGGAACCGCCGTGCAAGTCATGTGTGTATCAGTCGAAGACGTTGTATACAGGCACACAGGTAGACATGGAAACAGGTACGCACGTCAACTGGTTCAATTATCAGAAAGACACCCAACTTGCAACCGCCATTCAAAACCTTTCTATGCAAGACCTGATGACCTTCGAATGGCAAAACATTCCTCTAGGCCCATTATGTCTCCCAGGCTTGCGTTGGATTCTACGTATTCACCATTTGGAGGATGACGAGAACACGTGTTATCTTTTGCGTGAATATATTTTGTCCGCATGGAATGTGGCGCAGAAATTTGACGCATTGCTCGATCAGACTCAGCCTCGGGCTGTTCTGGTTTTCAATGGGCAGTTCTTCCCCGAAGCGACTGCGCGCCACATGGCGTTGAAGCGCGGCATTCGTGTCATTACACATGAAGTGGGATTCCAACCTGCCACCGCATTCTTCACCGAAGGCGAAGCGACAGCATCCCCGATCCCACTCCCCAATGATTTTGAAATGAACGATGAACAAAACGCAAAACTCGACGCGTATCTCGCCAAACGCTTTCAAGGCGACTTCACGATGGCGGGCATCAAATTTTGGGCGGACATGAAAGGACTCGACGAGTCATTTTTGAAGAAAGCTGCGGGTTTCAAACAGATCGTACCTGTCTTTACCAACGTCATCTTTGATACCAGCCAGCCGCACGCCAACACGGTCTTTGAAGATATGTTCGACTGGCTCGATCTGGTGCTGGAAGAAATACGTTTACATCCTGAAACCTTGTTCGTGATCCGCGCCCACCCCGATGAATTGCGAGTCCGCAAAGCCAGCCGCGAAACCGTAGCGGGCTGGGCCAAAGCGCGCCGCGTAACAGACTTGCCCAACGTTGTCTTTGTCTCACCGCAGGAAACGCTCAGCTCGTATGAGTTGATCTTGAAATCCAAGTTCGTGATGGTTTACAACTCGACCATCGGGTTGGAAGCATCGATCATGGGCGCGGCAGTCTTGTGCGCGGGCAAGGCAAGGTTTACACAATATCCTACGGTATTCTTTCCGCAGACGATTGAAAATGTAAGAAGAAAGATGAAACAATTTTTGGCAGCCGATACGATTGATGTCCCGCTTGAGTTCAAACATAATGCGCGCAGATTTTTGTATTACCAACTGTTCAAAACGTCATTGCCGTTTGGGGAATTTCTTGAGCCATCTGTCCGCGCCACGCAGACGAGGTTGAAGTCGTTTGAGTTGGATGAATTGATGAAGTCCGAGTCAGTGAAGGCAATTAAGGATGGGGTGTTGGAGGGCAGGGATTTTTTGTTGGGGGAGTAAGCATTAAATACATTCACCATATCAAACGAACATAAAACCATTCCAGCAGATCAAATGTCTTTAAATGACAAGGAGAATACAAAAGAGCGCTGCTAAAACTACACAAGACAAGGTTTTGACAAATTTTTAAAAAAGGTAAAAATTCCCCATTCATGAAATAATTTCCGGATCTATCTGCTATCAATTAATAAATCACCAATTCTTCTTGTCAGTTTTTCCGCGCCAAATTCATTTAAGTGGTCAGCATTATAGAAGTCCGTCTCTGTAAACAGATCATCTGCCAGGAAATTAATATACACAACGTTTTGATAATACTCATCCAGCTGCGTCATGGTATTTATAGTTTGGTCTATTTTTTTTCTGTCCAGGTTTTCCACGTAGGTGTGAAAGGCAGGTGGTGTGTAAAATATAATTTTGACACCTTTTTTGCCGGCATATTTAATCAGAGCTTGTAATGTATTTATGTTTTCTTTAAAAAAAGAGCCGTCCAGATTTTTTGTGTGTCTTTTCGCTGCAACTTCCCCATCATCATTAAATCCGTTTTGCGAATTGAAATTGGTTCCCCATCCCAACTCTGAAGTCGTAATGTTTTCTTCTCCAAGCAGATAAAAAGACTCAATTCTTTTTATATTAATCTCTGGTTTATTGCTCAACACTTCAAAGTAATCCGAGATGTCGAGTGAGCTTTTTAAGCCAAAATAAATATTGTAATTCTTGATTCTCCAGGCTTCGCTTGTTTCTCCAAGTTTCGAGAATAATGAGAAATAGGAGATTGGTATAACGATATATCTCAAACGCTCCCAACGACCCTCGTATTTTTCTATAATCCGATAGTCATAATCCAGGGTTTGGGAAATATAGCTGGCATTAAAACTATTTTCATGAATATAGATTGGGTTTATGCCATAGTAAGCGTGCGAACTGCCCAAAAACAGCACTTCAATATTTTCCGAGTTTTTATCCAGATATTTTTTTTTATATAAATAGTCGTTTGGAATGATCCTCAGGGAGAACTCAACAAATATGCCCATTATAAAAATTGGAAGCATAAATATTGATACGGTTTTTGCAAATCTGTTCATGGTCGGAAATTCCAGTCTAAAATTGAAAATAGATAAACTGTTGCTCTGCTCCGGAGAAGTACAAGATGGACAGGATAATGGAGTAATACATTACCAGCCTCAGAAGTCTTGGCCATTTAAACCCCATCCTTTTAAAGGCATACTGCTGCTCTCTGCCGGACCATTCAATGACGATAAATATAATAACAAGTATGATGGTGGCCAATGTTTCCCCGTGTAGTTTTGGCGGGGTAAGAAGTGAAGTCGAAAATAAAATTGAAAGATATATTTTTGCCTGGCTGATGCTGTCTGCGCGAAAGAATATCCAGGCAAAAGTAGTCATGCAAAATGTTGCCATTATGGCCAAGAATTCCTTTACCGATGGCCAGTACCTGCCTTGCGCCACAATTTTAAGATTAGTGCGGTTTTTATTCAAGACAAGCAAGGGCAGGAAATACAAAGAATTTATTGCGCCCCAAATGATAAAGGTCCAATTTGCGCCATGCCAGAAGCCGCTTGCCAAAAATATAATAAAAGTATTTCTAATTTTTAACCATACATTGCCCTGACTACCCCCCAGCGGAATGTACAAATAGTCTCTAAACCAGCTGGAAAGAGAGATATGCCATCGCCTCCAAAACTCAGCAATATCCCTTGAGAAATAGGGAAATGCAAAATTTTGCAACAGCTCAATTCCAAAAAGCCTGGCTGTTCCGAGCGCAATATCTGAGTACCCTGAAAAATCACAGTAAATTTGAAACGCAAAAAATAACGCACCGAGTGCCAGGGTGCTGCCCGAATAGTCTGAGGGATTATCAAAGACCATATTTACATATTTTGCGCAATTGTCAGCAATCACTATTTTCTTGAATGCCCCCCAAAGAATTTGCCTTAACCCATCCACAGCTTTTGAATATTCAAATTGACGTTCCTTCTGCACCTGTGGCAGAAGATGTGTTGCTCTTTCAATGGGACCTGCCACCAATAGCGGAAAAAAACTGACAAAAACAGAATACTCGACAAAGTTTTTTGTCGGAACTATTTTGTCTTTATATATATCAATCACATATGACAGGCCGTGGAAGGTGTAAAAAGAGATCCCGATGGGTAGTATTACATTCAATGTCCATGGGCTTGCGTGCATGCCAAGATGCGCCAATCCATCCACAAAGGAGTTCGCAAAAAAATTATAGTATTTAAAGATTCCAAGAAATCCTAAATTCACACCAATACTGAGCCATAACCAGATTCTCTTTGCAAGAATCGTTTTAGCAATGTATATCCTTATTCCAGTGTAAAAATCCAGCAGGGTGGAGAATATAAGAAGAAAAAGGAACCTGTAATCCCAGCTTGCATAGAAAAAATAACTTGAGATGAGCAGTAGTATGTTTTGAAGCTTTAAGTTTTTTCCTGTTGCAAACCAGTATAGTATAAAAACTATAGGTAAAAAGATTGCGAAGTCCACGGAATTAAAAAGCATGCTGTTCCTTTGTATAATTCTTGTGTAAAATACACAAAAAGGGTTTGGCCTACGCTGTCTATTCTATCAGGGATGAGTTTTCTGCCGATAAACTGATGTGCGTCTTGATCGTTCTTTTAGTGGGCAAGGCTGGCTGCTTTCACGATCTGGATGAGATTGAAGTTGCCTGAGTTGGCAGTTTTTAATGAATCACGGTCAATGTCGGCACGGATGTGTTTCCACAGCCACTTGCGCTTTGTTACTATCCAATTATCATAGTCTTTTTTTGGCGCTGATGAATTTGTTGAATCGGAAATCTTTCTTTTGCAGGATTACCTGAATTTGACCCCGAAACTCATCATTTCATGCCGCAACGTGGCCGAGAATATCCTTTTGTTCAATCCCTACGACTGGTTCCTTGCAAATAGCGGCTTGACTTATGCCTGCAATGGCGCGGAGCAGTCGTTCCCTGGCAATGGTTCATCGTTGCAAAAATAAAAACTGCCTTGCTGTTTGTATTTGTCTCGTGGTTGACATGTTCTATAAGCAGTATAGTGCCGATCATTCCTGAAATCAACGACTCGAAAGATCAGGTTATGCAGGGAAATGCCGACTTTAAATTTAGCTTGGCATTCTTTGGCGGGCATTAAAGAAAGCATAAAAAATAAGGATGCCTGCCAACATGCCGCCGAGTCCGCCTGCAAACAGCCAGCTTCCCGGGGTTGCCCAATTAAAATCGGCTCGGTCACGAACCACTGCGATAAGGATCAGCAGGATGGAGAATCCCTGGGATTGCAGGATGATCTGGGCGGAACTCCAGCGGGAGTCCATTGCCATGCCCAGGCCTACGATGCCCGGCAGGGAGAACATGGCGGCCATAACGCGCGAGGTTAGTGGAGTCAGAGTCCACGGCCAGAGTTGAATCATCAGCGCTGGATTCAGGAATAAGAATATGGCAATTGAAAGCGTGATTACGCCAATGATCCCGATCACCAGCCGCAAGGCTTGAGGCACGATCGCATCACATCCGTCAAGTTGATCTGTATCCTGCCCGCGATTACGCAGCCATAATCCGAAGACGATGAACGGCGTTGTGAAATACAGGGAAGACCATGCGAAGAATGGGAGCGTACCATGATTGAATTTGTCCCAATGCAGGATGGTTGTGAGGCTAAGGACTGAGGCGAATGTGGTCACAGGCAACAATCCCACTTTTATTCTGTGCCATTGACGGGTCATTAGCAGCCCCGAAAAATAATAAATACCGCCGGCATAGGCGGAGCCTAACATCATGGCCGTCATGGGGGATTTTATTTCCCATGCGAACAATGTTGCCGTGTTGTGCGGAAAAAAATATAGAATAACAAAGGCTGCAACAAGGAAGGGAATTACCAATCCCGCCACCCAGCGGGTTTCCGGGAGAACACGATCACTGCTGTTTGATTCTGTCATGCCATCACCTCTAAAGTTGGTTGAATTGAAATAAAAGCTTCTTGATTATCCTCTCTTGCGTTTTCGTCCCAACCAGATGACTCCGATCAGCGCGGCAGATCCGCAGATGGGCAGGGATGGCTTGGATTGCGGAAGTACGGGTTCAGGTTCGGCAGGGATTGGCTCCGGGACAGTGGTTGGCGTTAATGTCGAAGGGACACTGGTCGGCTCGAAAGCCGGAGCAACCGTCGGCGTGGGAAGATTCGGCGCTGGGGTTTGAGTCAGCCACAGGAAATCGTATCCGCTTTCAGTTTGCGCCATTCCATCCTGGAACATGTAATGAATATTTTCGGCGATCTCCAAAACCTTGGGATCGTTCGGAGCCAATTGCAGGGCTGTGTGAGTTTCATCGAGTGCGCGGTAGGCATCGGAGGTTGGGCCATTCGAAAACGAATCCCAATAGGAACGGTTTGCAAGCAGGTCAGCAAAACCGGCGTGCCATTGAGCGTCATTGGGATTAATCGCAAGGCATTTCTCGTAAGCCTCGATGCTGAGTCGATAAAGTTCTTCGCCGCCAGCGTCAGTGCGATAGCCTTTCCCCATAAGGAAGATGTTCTTGTATGCCTTGGCAAGCCGCCCCCATGCTTCATTGTCGTTGGGATTCTTTGTGACATTATCTTGTTCTTTGAGAACATTCTGCCAGACGGCAGGCGCAATCAAATCGAATTCCATATTTTGCACCACACCATCGGGGCCGGGTTCGAAATTATCAAAATGCCAGCGCATCTCGTTCCCTTCGATCGCGCCGCCGGGTGTAGTTTCGCTCCATCCAATCTGCATATTATTGATGATGTTCTGAGCATTGCCTGGATAAGGCAGGCGCAAAATAACGTCCGCGCTGCCGATGGTATCCTTCCAGCCCGCGCCGGTTTCGAGGATGTAATAAAAGGCGGTGAATGGCATATAGCCTGAACCATTTATATTGTATGCAACTTGAACAGCGACATCCTCTCCGACAGGAAAGGTAATGTTGAATTCAGCCCACGGAACATCCTGATCCTGATATCTTATATCGGGATAGTTGACTCGTTGATATGGGATTTGCTGCCCATCAACTTTAATGACCAGTTCTTTGATCTCGGGGTAATTTCCGAACCCGTCATTCGCTGTAATTGGAAATCGGACAGCCATGCTTTCGGACTCACTTCCCAAATTACGCATGGTGAAATCGGCCGTGATGCGGGCGGTTCCCAGGCCATTATCGGCTCTCACATCAATTAGCACAGTCTCAGCCACCATGCGGACTTGGGTGGTCTCAGAGCCCGGCTGAAGATTCGAGCCGGGGGGGTTGGCCGGCGGCGCTACATCGGCGAGAACTGCTGAGGGAAAAGCAAGCAGGATACAGGTCAGAAAGATGATCGAGATTCGTTTCACTTATTATCCATTCTATAGAGTCGTCAATCTTTCAAAGTAATATACTTCTTGTTCGGATTGACCCCCGTCACTCCCTTGAACAAATCCTGAATTGCCTTGATGTCTGCCTCCGTATCTTCAGTGAGCTGGAACACCTGCCCCACGCGGATGGTTTTATGTTTGCCGTCCACTTTGGCCATTACCAGCGGAATCCCCGCGCCCTTGGCGATGTGATAAAAACCGCGCTTCCATTCTTTAACTCCGTGCCGTGTGCCTTCCGGCGCAATGGTCAAAATGAACTTTTCTGATTTGTTGCAGGCATCCACCATTTGCTCGACCAGCCCCTGTGATTTGGAGCGGTCCACGGGAATCCCGCCGCACCAGTAGAAGAACCAGCCGAACGGGCTGCGGAACAACTCCGCCTTCCCCATGAATTTGACATTTGCCTTCAAATGGAAGATCACGCCGAGGAACAACATAAAATCCCAATTCGAAGTGTGAGGCGCGCCGATCAAAACGAATTTTGGCAGGTCTGGCAGGGTTCCATCCACATGCCAGCCTGCAAAACGCATGATCGAATTGCTTATAAATCGCAGCAGTGAACTGATGATGGGTGTGTTGAAAATGGTAGGTTTCAATTTTTTGTCCTCAGCTATATAACCCTGAAATTCGATTTGCGTATCTGTCCATCGGGAATTTGTGGTTAAATATCTGCATGACCATTAAATCGTCAATTCGTTCCTTACTATACCAGACGGAAAAACTTAATCAGCGCGCGCGTTTTGTTTCCTTGCCGGCGCCGCGCGGTGATTGGCCAATATTACTCGGTATTTCCTTTCCCAAAAGCGGCACGCATCTGCTTGACCAGATTTTACTTGGCTTTTCGAATGTTGCGCCATTCTCAAAACGCCTGCACTCTTTTTATGCGGAATATGAAGGTGAAAGCGGACACAAGCGCACCCCTGAACAAGCCCTCGCCTGGCTCGATTCGCTTCAACCGCGCGATGTCGCTTCTGCTCATTTGTTTGCGCGGCCAGATGCAATCCGTCGTGTTTGCTCGCCCGCCTTCGCGCCTTATTTTATTTTTCGCGATCCGCGCGATGTGGTTGTCTCGCATGTTTTTTATGTCACCGACATGGAGGCGCGCCACGCGCATCACGATTATTATCAATCGCTTCCCGATTTCAATGCGCGGCTCAACGTCAGCATTTTAGGCAGGCCCGATGCCGGTATCGAATTCTCGAATATCGCTGACCGCTTCGCGCCGTATCTTGGCTGGCTCGATCATGACGAAGTAATGGCGATTCATTTTGAGGATTTGATATTGGACCGCGCCTCGGCATTATCCCGCATCATGGAGCATTTCCTCGCCCGCGCCCCGCTCACAACAACCCGACAGTTGATTCTAAATTCCCTCGAAACATCCATCAACCCGAAAAAGTCCCCGACCTTCCGCTCGGGCAAAACCGGCGAATGGAAAAAACATTTCACCGATGAGCATAAAAAGATATTCAAAGATGTGGCGGGTGACCTGTTGGTGAAATTGGGATATGAGAAGGATGGGAATTGGTAATTGGAGATTTCCCAATTCCCAATTACCAATTACCTATGCCCTCCTGCTCCATTATCATCCGTGCATATAACGAAGAAAAACATCTTGGCCGTTTGTTCGATGGGATTCGCCATCAAACGCTCAAGGATGTGGAAGTGATCCTGGTTGACTCAGGTTCAACAGATGCGACTGTCTCCATCGCCGAATCTTATGGCGCGCAGGTGGTGCATATCCGTCCCGAAGAATTCACTTTTGGGCGTTCGCTCAACCTTGGGATCGGAATCGCGACGCGCGAATTCATCGTCATTGTCAGCGCGCATGTCTATCCTGTGTATCCCGACTGGCTGGAGACGCTGCTTCGTCCATTTCAAGACAACAAGGTGGCATTGGCCTACGGAAAACAGCGCGGGCCGGAGAGCGCAAGATTTTCGGAACAACAAATCTATCACCAGTGGTTTCGCGATGGTAGTAATGCGCGTCAGGAGACTGCTTTTTGCAATAATGCCAATGCTGCAATCCGAAAAAGCTTATGGGAGCAGAATCCATACGATGAAACTTTGACAGGTCTCGAAGATTTGGCATGGGCCGGGTGGGCGAAGGATCAGGGATACGCCATTGCATATGCCGCCGAAGCTGAGATTATCCACGTGCATAATGAAACCCCGCGCGGAGTCTTCAACCGTTATCGCCGTGAGGCGATGGCCTTCAAACGCATTCACCCCGAGTCGCATTTCAATTTATATGATTTTGTCCGTTTGACAACAACGAATGTCTTGAGCGATTTATGGCACGCGGCACGTGAACATGTGTTAATAAAAAACTTCGCATCCATCTTTTGGTTTCGCACCATGCAATTTCACGGCACGCGCATGGGCTACCGCGACTCGAGCCTGGTCACACCGCAATTGCGCGAGACATTTTATTATGCGCGCGGGAGAAGACCCAAAGATGATTCAAAGAGGGATGTTGATCCGATTCAATATAAATAAAAACGCGTTCCAGGCGGAACGCGTTTTTATTGTGGCGGAGGCGAGATTCGAACATAGTACCTGACAGGGTATATCATCACCCTGCGGGAACGCGATCTACAAAAAAATACACCCATCTCTGAGTGTATTTTTCGTGGCGGGGAGGGCGGGATTCGAACCCGCGACCGGTTTTAAAGCCGGCACTCACTTAGCAGGCGAGCCCATTCAGCCACTCTGGCACCTCCCCATTTTTTGTAGTAGCGACTTCTTTTATTCGGCCAGTCGCACAGGGACAGTTGCTACAGCTGTCACTACAGATAGATCAGCCTGGCGGAGGGGGTGGGATTCGAACCCACGTTGGTGTGACCCAAACATGTTTTCAAGACATGCGCCTTCAGCCGCTCGGCCACCCCTCCAGGCGAAAGCGATTTTACCACACGCATCCGCAATCACGCACTGCAAATCGTGCAATTTGGAAGAAATGGAGATCGCATGCGATCTCCATTTCTTCTTTGTATCAGACCCGTTTATAACTGTTGGCAAATGCACGTTATGGCAAGATGGGGAAACTGAACGCCCTATCTATAAAGACGGCCATCTGCGCGCGATTAACAGAAACATTTGGACAGTACATTGTGGCGGTACAACCGCTGGTAATCCCTTCAGCGGCCAACTGCTCGATAAAGGCAGCTCCAAAGGAACCTATAGTTACATCGGTAAAACGGGTGCCAGTTGCCGGCGGAGGAGTATATGAGCTGGTATATTTTCCGCGAAGCAGGAAGATCGCCATCTGTGCGCGCGTGACAGGCGAGCCTGGACAATAATTCCCATCGCCACAGCCGCTGGTAATACCATCGTTAAAGAGCTGCTCAATATAGTCCGCGCCGAAGGAACCGACCGGTACATCAGGAAAAATGCCGCTTGCTTCCGGGGGTAGGAAACCAGGTCCATGAACGGCACGTACCAGGAAAATCGCCATCTGTGCGCGTGTGACCGGGTTGGATGGACAGTAACTGCCAGCACTGCAGCCGCTGGTAATACCGGCATTAAAGAGACCTTCTACATAGTTCCACGCCCAATAATTTCCTCTAACGTCAGAGAATGATGTGCCGTGGAACCGTAAAATTCCTCCCGACGAGAGGGAAGAAACCGCAGCCAAAAGAGGCCCGCTATACTGGGCCACCTCAATATAGTAAGTGGTTAAAGGAGTAGGTGTAAACCCAACCGCAGATTGAAGCGTTGAAGCCGAGTCATTATTGCATGTGACAGGGCTAAGCGCCCCTGGTGACCCGCTCCACACAGCAATAAAAGTATCGTATGAAGAACCATAGGTGTCAAAATATATTGGCTTGGCAGTGGTCGGAGTGTAGGAGAACCAGACACTATTTGATCCCTGATTCAAACCACAGGCAGGAACAGTAAGGTCACTGGGAGCTGTGGTGGCGGTTAGGGTGTCCTGCATGGATTGGTACGGAATGCTTGTTATTATCTCGGATACTTCGATGTTGTCATTGGTCCCGGCTGGTACCGTTCCGTATAAATTTAATTGCCATGAGGTAAAAGTACCATAATCCCCTCCGCGGGGGTCAGTAATCTTTAAGCTCCACGTTCCATTTGATGATTCGTCCCAATTTCGGACGGTCATGAATTTCCAGGCTGTGTAATCATCCCCAAGGTCATTGCCGTGAACATCTGCCAAAATACTTTGTATTCCTGAGGGGGCGGTAAGTACTATTTTCAGGTCGCCGCGATAAGTATGGGTGACGTTTAGGACAACTTCAACATGTTCCAATTTAATATTTTGGTTAACCACAAAATTACTGGTTATCCCTCCAACAGCGTCATTATCCGGTATTAATTGATTCACAGCAATGGTTCCGGAGGAAACAACAGCCTCCGTGCCAACATTCGTCCAGGTTTTCGCCATGGCGACCGCTGCGCCGGCATCCACCAATCCAAAACCATATTTGTGGTTGACATGCAAACCAGCGCCATTGATTGCATAGGGTTCTCCGCCAGTCTCGACCGCAGTTTTGGCAAGAATATGCTGCACATCACGCCAGCCAAGATTTGGATTGGCTTGCAGCATTAAAGCCACCACACCTGATACGATGGATGCGGATGAAGAAGTACCACGCAGGGTGGAGTTTGCCGCGCTGCCAAAGTCTGTGACGCAATCACCTACTGCCCCGCTTGTTGTATTGAAACCATCCGTACCCAATAAGTCGGTGGTAGTAACACCTGGACGTAAGCTGCCTTCCCCGCCGCTGCTGGGCGCAGTGACTAGCAAAGCCGCGCCTGGTTCAGTGTAATTTGATCGAACTCCTGTATCATCCACGGCGCCAACCGCGATCGCGAAGCGGGAATTGGCATAACCATCATAATTTACATTATCTCCAACACTAGCCCCGGTATGTGGATCATATATGCCACCATTGCCGGCTGCCCAGACATAAATGGATCCTTTTCCGCCGCGCCCATTGTTGACTCCATTTTGCAGGGCGGCCAAAGTCAATGGCCCGGGAGCCTGCAATGTTGCTGCATTATCAAGCGGCCCCCAACTGTTGCTATAAATGAAATTTGTAGCCATTGCATAATTGAGGGCCGAGGCTTCCATGGCATCTGTTGTTGGACCGGCGGTCAATCGCAGGCCGGCCAGGCCGGCATCATAAGCCACGCCCACCCCGCATTTGGTGCCGTCGTTATTAGCGGCTGCTATGCCTGCGGCCGCTGTCCCATGAAAGTCTCCGTTTACCGGGTCCGGCATGGGATCGCTATCGCTTCCATTGAAGTCATAACTGGCAGCCGGTACATATTGTGCTGAAAGATCAGGATGGGTATATTGCAAGCCATTATCCACAACGGCAATTGTGACACCGCTGCCCGTGGAACCATCGGTCCAGGCTGGTAGTACATTAATATCCACTCCTCCCGCTGTATTATTTAAGTGCCATTGGCTTGAATAAAGGGGATCGGTAGGCGGTGTGAATGCGCGTTTGCTCTGCTGACGGGCTATTTGCTGTTCGAACCAAACCACCTGTTTTGCTGCGGAAAAAATATTTGCAGCGAGCTTTGTGTTTGCATCACTGCCGGAGACGCGAAATAGATACATATCGGTCAATGCACCGACGGGCCCGAGGTTTTCCGCCCCGAGTTGGCGTGCCAAAAGGTCCGGGTCTGTGCCGGGCAGTACCTGTACTGCCCAGGTATCAGTAACAATGGAATTGTCCACTTGAGGAATATGCGGCTTGGATAAAGGAACATACGACCCACCCGTGCCCGCCATCAATATCATTACGATCAACACATAAACCATGCGGGTCGGTGTGTTTGATCTAAAAAACTGCGACAAAAACCTTTGCATTTTTATCTCCTTAAATTACAAGTACGGTCAGGTAAATTTGAGCACCGGCCCTTTAATTGATTAATGTTTGATCCTGTTTTAGGTTTGGGGCTGTAACAACCATCGCTCATACCTTTGAAACCGTCTCGAATGTTAGTGCTATATTAATCATTATACAATAGGCGAACAAGGGTTATTTATGTACACTTTTGTCAGGACTTATTTAACTCACCATACGCGGTAACGCGATATTTATCCCGCAAAATGGGCGGCATAAATATCGCGTTACAGGCTGGACTGCGTTAAATGCTGGCGTGTTGGAAGAGAGAACCGCTTCTTTTCGACGGGTGTGGCTGTTTCTGTTACGAATGCATTTGGCTGCCCCGTTGGTGTTTCCCCCATGCGGGTTTTCTCATTGCATGGCAAGTTTCAACGCAGTTTGCCAGCCTGGAAGTTTTAGATCAAAAGTGGATTCGAATTTGGAACAATCCAAAGCCGAGAAAAGCGGCCGCTCAGCGGGCGTGGGGAAGTCTGCTGTCCTGGCCGGTAGTATCTCTTTTGTTATTTGTTCATGCTTGTTAATGTCAAGTTCCAAAATGGACTTGGCCCAGTCAAAACGGCTTGCAAACCCGCTGCCTGCAAGATGATACAACCCGTTGCGTTCAGACATATAGCCCTGTCCTCTCGCAACAATATGCGCAGTAACTTCTGCGAGCATCCTGGCCCAGGTTGGATTGCTGATTTGGTCGGTGACCATGCGCAGGGTCTCCTGCTGGCGCGACCACTGCAATACTTTGCTGATAAACCCGCCTGTTCCTCTCATGCTATAAACCCAGCTTGTCCGAAAAATCAAATAATCGCCGGCGGCTTCCTGCACAAGTTGTTCGCCTTCCAATTTACTCTTCCCATAAAAATTCAATGGAGCGGTTGCGTCACTCTCCACATATGGGGTGCCTTTGTTTCCATCGAAAACATAATCTGTTGAATAATGGATGAATGTTGCCCCAATGCGCCTGCATTCTTCCGCAAGAATGCCCGGCCCAGTGGCGTTGATGCTTCGCGCGCGATCCTGCTCGTGCTCAGCCTGATCGACCGCAGTGTACGCCGCGGCATTAACGAAGATCGCCGGCTTTTCGAGCCGTATCAGGTTGATGACTGATTCCGGTTTTTGCAGATCAACCTTCGGGTAGTCTGATGCGATGACGTCTCCCAAAGGCGCGAGTGTACGACAAAGTTCCCAGCCCAATTGTCCATTTTCTGCAAGAATAAAAATCCGCATTATTGTTCTTCCATTGAAAGTCTTTTTAGATATTGGCCGTACTGGGTACTGCCCAGTTTTTCGCCCAATGCGTGGAGCTGCGCGGCATTGATATACCCCATTCGAAAAGCGATCTCTTCCGGGCTGGAGATCATCATCCCCTGCCGTTCCTGGACGGTTTGAATAAAAGTGGACGCCTGAAGAAGAGACTCGTGCGTGCCGGCATCCAGCCATGCAAAACCGCGGCTCAGGACTTCCACTGTGAGTTGGCTCTTCTCAAGATAAAGCCGGTTCAGGTCGGTGATCTCCAACTCGCCGCGCGCAGACGGTTTGAGATTGGCGGCCATATCAGAGACATGCTGGTCATAAAAATAAATTCCAGGTACAGCAAAATGGGAACGAGGTTGTTTCGGCTTTTCTTCAAGGCTTAGTACTTTTCCGTTCTGGTCAAATTCCACCACGCCATATCGTTCAGGGTCGTTTACCGGATAGGCGAAAATACGCGCGCCTTCGCTGAGCCTGGAGCAGTTTTGTACTTTTTCCGGCAGCCCGTATCCATAGAAAATGTTGTCACCCAGGATCAGGCAGGCCGGCTGATTGTTGACAAAGTCCCTGCCGATGATAAAGGCTTCAGCCAGTCCGCGCGGTTCATCCTGCTCTGCATAGGAAAATGAAAGCCCCCAGTTATTGCCATTCCCAAGCAGGCGGCGATAGAGGGCCAGGTCTTCGGGTGTGCTGATGATTAAGATTTCCTGAATGCCCGCCAGCATAAGCACGGAAAGCGGATAGTAAATCATCGGCTTGTCGTAGACCGGCAGAAGCTGCTTGCTTGTGGCAAGTGTGAGCGGATGAAGACGCGTGCCGCGCCCGCCTGCAAGGATTATTCCCTTCATGATGTTTTCTCCCGCGTGTCATAATTTTTCGCCAGCCACGATTGATATTCCAGTTGTTTGCGGATGGCGAGCACCCATTCCGGATGGGTCAGATACCAGTTGACTGTGTCGAGCAGGCCATCGGTCAGGTTATGACGCGGTTGCCATCCCAGTTCGCGCCGAATCTTTCCCGCGTCCATGTCATAACGACGGTCATGGCCGGGACGGTCTTTCACAAACCTGATCAAGTCGCGGTGGGGAATCCCATTGGCGCGGGGCTTTCGTTCATCGAGAATATCGCAGATGGTTTCCACGATGGTTAAGTTGGCTGGCTGGTTATCTCCGCCGATATTGAATGTTGACCCGGCCAATCCCTTTGTCAACACCAAATGGATCGCCGAGCAATGATCTTCCACATGCAGCCAGTCGCGGACCTGTTGACCGTCACCGTAAACCGGTAGTGGTTTTTCTTCGATGGCATTCAAAATGATCAATGGAATAAGTTTTTCGGGGAATTGATAGGGACCGTAATTGTTGGAGCAATTCGTTATGGTATACGGCAGGTCATAGGTGTGCCCATAGGAGCGAACAAGGTGATCGCTCGACGCCTTCGACGCGGCGTAAGGTGAGTTCGGCGCATACGAAGTTTCCTCAGTCCAGGCCGGTTGGCCGGGAGCAAGTGACCCAAAAACCTCATCTGTTGATATATGATGGAATCGAACCTGATGATGATCCCAATGATTGTCCTGGAGCCAGAATTTTCGCGCGGCCTCGAGAAGCGTAAACGTTCCGACAATATTGGTTTGTACGAATTGTCCGGGCCCCAAAATGGAACGGTCCACATGCGATTCGGCGGCAAAATGAACAATGGTGTCAATTTGATGTTTCTGAAACAACCCGTTCAAAAATTCCTGGTCAAGGATGCTGCCGTTGATAAAAGTGTGGTGCTGCGGAAATGGCAGGTCTTTGAGATTCTCCAATGACCCTGCGTACGTGAGGGCATCCAGATTAAAGGCATGGATATTCTCTTCCATATTAAGGAGATGACGAACAAAGTTCGAGCCGATAAAACCGGCGCCGCCTGTAATCAATACATTTTTCATAATCATTTTTCCATCTTATTCGAAGGTTTCAGCTTTGTTCAGCAAAGTACCGACGGCATCTTTGGGAGAGAGGAGCGGCGCTTTTCCATCCACTAAAGGCCACTGAATGCCGATGGATGGGTCGTTCCACAACAAGGTTCGCTCCCATTTTGGCGCATAGTAATCCGTTGTTTTATATAACATTTCCGCCCATGCGCTGATTACATAAAACCCATGCGCAAAGCCGGGCGGAACCCACATTTGTTTTTTGTTGTCTGCTGAAAGATAAAAGCCAACCCATTCCCCAAACGTGGGTGACGTTCTGCGTAAATCCACTGCAACATCAAATATCTCGCCGGCTACCACGCGTACCAGCTTCCCTTGCGGCTGCTGGATCTGATAATGCAGTCCGCGCAGGGTCTCCTGCCGGGAACGCGAATGGTTATCCTGAACAAAATCCGATGAGATGCCGGCGTTGATAAATTGTTGTTTTTGATAGCTTTCAAGGAAAAAACCGCGCTCATCCTCGAATACTTTTGGCTCAAGCAGGATTACGCCGGGTAATTTTGTAATCATAAATTGCATGTGCTTTATGCTCCAGACTGTGCCTGACGGTATGCTTTAACAACCTCGCTGGCTGTTCCAACAAGCCGTATTGTTCCACGATCGAGCCATGCTGCGCTTTTGCACAAAGACATAACGGACTCCATGGAGTGAGAAACCAGGATGGAAGTGGTTCCACCAGTGCGGAATCCTCTCATGCGGGCTTCGCACTTTTTTCGGAAAGTTTCATCACCGACAGACAATACTTCATCCAAAATGAGAATATCCGGTTCCCAGCTCGTGGAAGCGGCAAACCCCAGGCGGGCGTACATACCACTTGAATAAGTTCGCAGCGGAGAATCAATAAAATCTCCAAGCTCCGAAAATTCGATGATCTCATCCATGTGTTCCTCGATCTCGCGGATGGGATGACCGAGGATTGTCCCGTTAAGGAAGATATTCTCCCGCCCAGTCAATTCTGGATGAAAGCCTGCACCCAGTTCCAACAGTGGTGATACTGCGCCTTTGATCCAGACCCGCCCTTGGGTGGGGATCAATACACGGGAAATCACTTTGAGCAAGGTGCTTTTTCCTGCTCCATTGTTGCCAATAATTGCAAAAATTTCGCCTTTGGGGATTTCCAGATTGATATTTTTTAAAGCGTAAAAATCTTTAAATTTAATTTTATTCTGGAGAATGCGAATGACATATTCCTTGAAGGTATGAATACGTTCCCCCGGTAACCGGTAACGAACGGTTACATCCTGCAGATGTATGACAGTATTGGGTTGGTTGTTCAATTCCGCCATGTTCATAGATGATAGGCAAATTCATCGGCCTTGTTGGAATAGAAAAACCAGCCGATAAGAAGGGTTAATATGGAGATTCCCGCCGCGGTGGCTAATGTCAACGTGTCAGGGAGCGTGCCTTCAAACAAGGGTACGCGGAATACTTTTACCAGATAATACATTGGGTTCAAATTGAAAATCCAAAAACGGTATGCTTCAGGGACAAGTTCTTCAGGATAGATGATGGGGGTCAGGTACATCCAGGCTACCAGCACCACAGCGTACATCTCGGACACATCCGGGAAATAAATAGCCAGAGTGGAAATAATCAATCCTACACCCAGGGCAAAAGCCGCCAGCAGCAACATTGATACCGGCACGAACAGGATGCTCCAGTAAAGCGGCAAGCCGAATAGGATAATAATCAAAACTAAGGGAATGAACGAAAACGCAAGGTTGACCAGTCCAGTGCCAACCGCAGAAACAGAAAACGAAGTACGCGGCAGGTAAATTTGTTTAAGCAGTGCCCCCCCCCAAACTATCTGGGTGATCATGGCGCTGGTGGTTTGGGCGAAAAATGTCCAGGCGATCAATCCACTTAAGATATAAGACGGATAGCCTTTGACTGATTGAAATAAGGTGGAGAATACCAGGGAAAGGATCACCATCATGCCCAGGGGCTGGAGCATAGTCCAGGCGATGCCCAGAACTGAGCGCTTATACCGCGCTACTATGTCTCTTCGCACCAGTTGGAAGATCAAATCGCGATATTGAAAGATACCGCGCAATTCTTCAAGGGCCACTGGCCCGCGTTTGGCGCTGTCGTATATGGGGTCGTCGGATGTTTTCATGCTTCACATATGGAGTTGGATTTTTTAAATCCCGGTTTGTTACAATTTAAAATAAACATTATCTGTCGATTCTACCATAGGGGATAACGCCTACCGGCAAACATGATTTTCGTTACATACAGGCGTTTGTAAAGGACATTGAAGGGGCGAAACTGGCTGGCGTACATAAACCATCGTTTTTTCATTGATGACAACAACGGCCAGGGCATCAAAATTTTGGCCCTGACGGCATCCAAGTACGATCACGTCGGAAGCATTCGGAAAATAAAGAGATTTACCCTTTAATTTATCCTCTGGCAGGATCACATAGTTCGTTCCCTGCGGCCCGATTAATGTAAATCCCATTCTTGGATAAGCCAATACAAGATAGGGATATATATTTTTGGGTTCGCCTTTGTTCTCCATAAGAAGGCGCGGGTAAATTGCGCGTCCGTTAAGGATGCTAAAATCTCCCCACTGATCGGAGAAAGTCTGTATGGTTGGTTTGTCAAAACCCATTTCCTGCAAATACCCTTTTTCGTCCAGCAATGTCAACAGTTCGGCTTGAGTTTGAGCCGGATACCGCTTCGGAAAAAGTGTCTCGGATAACGGCAATGATGAGCCAATAAACAAAAAGAGGAGAATAATCCACGGGATTTTTTTGAGCGGCTCCCAGGTCCAGGGTGTTCGGAATTCCTTATCGTGGATTATTTTCTGTTCATCAGAATTCGCTTCCAGTTTGAATAACGTCAGCCCCCAGAGAATGATCTGGAGTAAACCAAGCGCAAAATAAAAGATTACAACCCAATCTGCTGGGACGATATATCGCCCGCCTGAGGTGCGAGCCAGGGCGTTTGCCAGATTGTATGCGATAAAAATCCCCAATGGAACCAAGCCGGCAAGCTTTGCAAATTTCCAGGCTATGCCAATGCCCAGCGCAATCATCAATAGATCGAGACTGATGAAAAGGGCAGCGCCAACATCCAGGCTGCCATTCCAATATTGTTTCCAAAAAGGTGTTGACTCTTTTAGAATATGACGCAGGTCGTGAGAGATAGGGGAAGTCGGCAGAATGAATATGGATGTGGTCACATTGTGCAGGAAGTGCGATATCGCAGCAACGGGAAGATTCTTCGGCTGGGTGTTGCGTTCCGTATTGTTGGAGGTGGGGGGATTTTCCGGATTGGGAATGATGACCCCTTGAGTTGGGGCGACAGGGATTCCCGGGGTGGGGACGTTTGACTGGGGAGTAGCCGCAGATGGCGCTGCTGGAGGAAATGAATAATAGCGTGCCTGAATCACAACACGAATCCTTTGCATGTACACATCGAAAACAGATCCGCCGCTTCGCGTGCCCCACGGAAATATGCTCGCAGTCATGGCGATTACGAGAAGCGTTGAAACAACCAGCCCGCGCAATTTTTGATGCCTGTAGATAATGATTGCCAGAAGGATTGCAAATAGCAGGAGAAAAAGCGCATGGGTGCGCAACATGATCGCCAGCCCCGCCGCTCCGCCGGCCCAGAGTGCGTAGTGATAATTTTTATTGGGAGCTTTCAGCCATTTAACCGCCATCAACGCGAACCATGCTGCAAAGATGGCGATTGGAAAATCGGTCAACATTTGCTTTGGGCTGGCAAGATCGATCATATTGCTGGCTGCTATTGAGTTGATGCCGCGTAACATTGTCAGGAGGGCAAGCGTCACGCCAAATGCCCGGCTGTGGATGGCTTTTCCCAAAAGATATAGTATTGCTGGAAATACTGCATAGATTGCGGCTTGCAATGCAACCACCTGGGAATAGTTCTGTCCCGCGAGTGTATGCAGGAATACCAAAAATCCCATGTATAGCGCGCGGTCGAAGAAGACGCCATTGTTAATGCCCTGACCAATCAATGCAAATTGACTGGCTATATCGAAAACAGACGCATCAGAGTAGGGGTGATATTCAAAATCCGGGGGATAAGGTCCCGGGGCGAAATAACTGGATTGCAACGGCTCGCGCACCCAAAGGAATGCTGCGACTGCCCAAATAAGAATAAATAGGGCTGTGTCCAAGCGTATTGGAAAGTTATGCGATGAACGCTCCAGAAAAAGAACGCCTAGGCCGGTTGCAAATGCCAGTAAGACTTGTAATACCAGAATCGGCACGCCAGTCGCATACCAGTAGTCTTCACTTACCCGCACTCCCAGGCCGGTGGCGGCGATCAAGATCCAGGTCAGGGCAAAGACCGTTAAGGAAATTAACGTTGCATTCAACAGGCTCTTTTGAGAACGCAAAACATTGGATAGGCGCGGCCAGTCGAATCCATATTTTTCGACCCACGAGACGGCAATGGTCAATGCGCAGACGAATGTCAGCCAGATGACGATGGGGGAGATGCGAACAAAATAATCTTTATAGTCCCAGAAGCGGTACAGGGGGGTAAAGGACGCGATCCAGCCAATTGTAAAAATGACGATTGATCCCCATCGAACTCCTCTTGCAATTCCCTCGTTCCCAAAGAGCGCCTGCCATACTTGTTCTGCGTAAACTTTATTTCGATATGTTGTAATCGCAAAAACGGCTGCTGTAATTCCCGCCATCAGTGGAATGATTATCAATACCAGCCTTTGAAGGGAAAACCCCAGAAAGACACCATTTCCGGGGTCGGATGGAATCACACCGATGGCAAGTGCGGTAATGAATGCGCCAATTGAGACCAGCAGTCCATAAACTGCAAGAACCAGGTGGATGCGTTGCCATCTAAACATATAAATTGGAGTTTACCATAACATAAATCGAACTTGCTCAGGGCAAACGGTCGGGAGCGGCTAATTTTGTGGGTCTGCCTGTTTTTTTAACCACGAAAACATTGAAACACAGAGAAAACCTTTAAAAGCTTCAGTGTCTCTGCGACTCAGGGTCGATAAATTAATAACTTCCGTCATTGCGAGGAGGGTGAACTTCCCGACGAAGCAATCTCCCTCGCAATGACGAGGTTGCGGGAAGTTATATTTTTATGAACTCTCAGTGTAAATGGTTTTCCTTGCCCATGCTTTTAGCCACTTCTAACGGTCCTGTAACTCTGAGCGTTATTCATCTGGCGATCTTCTTTAACGCTTCTCCAAAACGCGCAACTTCATCCAATGTGTTGTAATGCGCCGCGCCGACACGCACCATGCCGCCAGAGTCAAGCAGGCCCAACCGCTCCACAACAGCCAGCGCGTAATAATGGCCATCCCAAACATAAAAGCCCGCATCGCCCAATTGTTTGGCAACATCGTTTGGATGCCTGCCATCCAAAGTGAACGAAACTGTGGAGACGCGTTCATCCAGCCGCTTCATATCGGTCAGGCCATAAATGCGCGTGCCGGGCACCGACTGAATGGCCTCGATCAGTGCGCGGGATAACTCGAACTCGTACGCCTTCAAAGCGGACATCGCCTGCTTAAAGATCAACCTGCGGCCGGAGAATCCCGCCTCTCTCCACGCTTCGGCCTGTTCCTGTCCGAACTGGTTTCCAATCCACTCGAAGTATTCCAGCGCCCCCAGCACACCCGCGATGCCTTCGTGATTCTGCGTGCCCGTTTCAAATTTATAAGGCAGTTCATTTGAAGCGGGGCGAACCTTGTATGGCTTCAACTCATCGAGCAAATCATATCTTCCATACAATGCGCCCGCGTGCGGACCAAAAAATTTATAACTGCTGCACACCAGGAAATCGCAGCCCAGGTCCTGCACGTCAATGGGGCCGTGCGGCGCGTACTGTACCGCATCAATATAAACCAGCGCCCCCGCTTCCTTCGCCATCCTCGTCAACTTGCGGACAGGGTTGATCGTGCCGAGCGCATTCGAAGCATATCCAAATGCGGCAATCTTCGGCCTGCGTTCCATCGCTTTGGCGAATTCATCCACCTTGAGGGTGCCGTCTTCCACATCGATATCGATCCAGGTCAGCTTGCAGCCTTTATCTTCAGCCACCAGCATCCAGGGCGAGATATTTGCATCATGGTCGAGCCGCGTGACAACAATTTCATCGCCGGCGTTCAAGTTACGGGCCAGTGTGCGCGAAAAATAAAGGGAGAGCGTGGTCATGTTATTGCCGAAGATGATTTCCTCGGGGCGCGCAGCATTCAGAAAATCCGCCATTGCCGCATGAGCTTCATGCAGGGTCTCATCCGACTTGCGGCTGGTCTCGAACATGCCCTCATGATTTGCGTTGTTTTCCAGTAAATATTTATTGATGCGGTCGAGGCTTTGTTTTGCAATTTGAGTCCCGCCGGGGTTGTCAAAGAAAACAGCAGGGCGGTTCAAAGATGGGAATTGTTCGCGGATCAAATCGAGATTAAGGGACATGCAAGGCTCCTTTATTGAAATTCATATAAAGAGATTGTATACTGAAATTGTACCCCACACAAAAGGAGACTATATGTTTGACAGGATTCTTCTGGCAGTAGATGGTTCGGAACACGCGCTGCACGCCGCACGCACCGCCGCCGATTTGGCGCGCACCATAAAACCCAGTGAGTTTCGTATCGTGGTCTCATACGATTTCATCCCCCCGTATCTCGGCGAACCAAACTTGCAGTATGCAATTGACGGCAGAAAGATCGAAGCGGAAGAGGTTCTCAATCGGGCAGTGAAAGAAGTGGGAAACATTCCATGTGAGATCCACACAGAGATCATTGAAGGCGATGCCGCTGAGGCCATCATTGATGTGGCAACCACGCGCCGCAGCGATGTGATCGTGATGGGGTCGCGCGGTTTGGGCAGGCTGGTTGGTTTATTGTTGGGTAGTACGAGCCAAAAAGTTTTGTCTCACGCGCCGTGCCCGGTGCTTATTGTGCGTTAGCGCGTTCCTCTGCTTCTGCAAATTCCTCGGGAGTATTTAGATTCCAAAAGCACAATCCCGATGGGTCAAGGGATTTAACTTCGACGGGATTCAACGTCCGTATTTTTACCTGCGGGAACCATGCGATGACCTTCCATTGATCCGCTTCGATTGCAGATTCGATTGCGGGAAGACAGGTCTCACGGCGATATAAGGCATGGAAAGGTTCGTAGCCTTCATCAGTTTTTGCGATAACAACATCCGCTTCTTCCTTGACCATGAGCCTGCGCGCGCCTTCGAAGAACATTTGACTCGCGAAGGGCATATCGCAGGCCGCCACCGCCACCAGCGAATGCGTGGCAGACGCGATGGCAGTGTAGAGTCCGCCCAGAGCGCCGCGCCCCGGCTTGAGGTCAGGGATGAGGCGCGCTGACTGCCTGGCAGGGCGTGTCGAAACGTTAAGGAAAGCATACTCAGCGGGGCGATTCGTCGTTACAATCAATTCATCTGCAATTGAAGAAAGCTGCTCGACCACGCGTTGAATGAGTGGGCGGCCGAGAAAAAGTTTCAAGGCCTTGTCCTCGCCCATGCGTGAGGATGCGCCGCCTGCTTGAATGACAACAGTTATCGCTTGTTTCACAGATTAATAAACCTTTCATCAAAAACTAAAATTAAATTCCGCACATAGATTAGACAAATTATGCGACACGACGTAACATGGGCATATTATAAACAGTACCGCGACATTCATGTCGCAGCACGAGATATACGATGACTTTGCTTGAAAAAGTATTGGATGATTTGACGGTTGAAGGGGAGTTGTATGAATCGCTGCCCGATGACACAATCCGTTGTTATGCATGCGGACACCGCTGTTTGATCCGTGAGGGCAAGCGCGGAATTTGTCAGGTGCGGTTTAACAAGGGCGGAAAATTACGCGTGCCATGGGGATATGTGGCCGCATTACAAAGTGACCCAATCGAGAAGAAACCCTTTTCGCACGTCATGCCCGGCGCCAATGCGTTGACATTTGGAATGTTGGGATGTGATTATCACTGCGGTTATTGTCAAAACTGGCTGACGTCACAAGCCATGCGCGACCCGGCCTCTGATATTTCAGCACAATACATAAGAAGAACCACACCCGCGCAAATGATGGATTACGCGAGGAAGACCAAAGCTTCAGTGGTTGTCTCTTCCTATAATGAGCCGTTGATCACAAGCGAGTGGGCGGTTGAAATATTCAAAACAGCAAAATCAAATGGGTTGATGTGCGCTTATGTATCGAATGGAAATAATACGCCGGAAGTGATGGAGTTTATCCGCCCGTATGTTGACGCATATAAAGTGGATTTGAAATGTATGAACGACAGGAATTATCGCAAGCTGGGCGGGACTTTGCAGCATACATTGGATGGTATCAAGCGCGCGCGTGAAATGGGCTTATGGGTTGAAGTTGTGACCCTGGTGATTCCCGGTTTCAATGATTCAAATAAAGAGTTGTGGGATGCGGCTCGTTTCCTGGCGGGCCTTTCAATTGACATTCCCTGGCATGTGACGGCTTTTCACAAGGATTATAAAATGACCGAACCTGATAATACAGACGCAAAGACATTACTACGCGCGGCAGAGATCGGGCGCGAGGCGGGGTTGAGGTATGTTTATGCGGGGAATTTACCGGGAAATGTCGGGGAGTATGAAACTACTCATTGTCCTAAGTGCAGCTATCAGCTTGTGAAAAGAAGCGGGTACATCATCCGCGAGTATAAGATTACGGGCGGGGGGAAATGTCCGAATTGCGCCGAGCAGATCGCCGGAGTATGGCCAAAAAACCCTTCCACAGTAGGGTTAAATGGGATTGGGCATCCGCTGCCTGTATGGTAAGATGCATTTTGTTGTATAATTTGCGCCTGTCGGGAGGCACGAGGAGAGAGTTGTTTATTTTCCCCGTACTCCAAAACCCACAATTTCTCTAAGGAGGAGAAACGTGAAACGAAACCTTTCTGTTCTACTTTCGTTGGTAGTGCTCGCCAGCATTTTGCTTGCAGCTTGCGGTGGCAATGCCACTCAAGCGCCTGCTGCTGCTACCGATGCACCCGCAGTTGAACCGCCTGCTGCTACTGAACCGCCCGCGGCTGCTGAACCCAAGTCTGCGACTGGTGCGTGGTCACAGGAACCAGACAATGTCGTTCCCTATTTCACTCAAATGTCCTATGCTATTTGGATTGCCCAGCTGACACTCGTCGGTTTGGGCGAATGGGATGATCAGGGCGTTTTCGTGACTGAATTAGGCGCTGAAGTTCCCTCTGCCGATAACGGCGGTGTCTCAGCCGATGGCCTGACCATCACCTGGAAACTCAAGGAAGGCCTCAAGTGGTCCGATGGTGAACCGCTCACCTCTGCCGATGTGAAGTTCACCTGGGAGGCTGTCATGGATCCGGCGAACGCTCCATTAAGCCGTGTTGGTTACGACAAGATTGCCAGCATTGATACCCCTGATGACACAACCGTCGTCATCACCTTCAGCGAACTTTTCCCACCATGGCAGACCCTCTTCACCCAGGGACCCAACAACTCCGGCTCCATCCTTCCCAAGCATATTCTTGAAGGCAAGACTGCTCTCGAAAGCGATCCTTTCATCCACCAGCCGACTGTTGCTTCCGGCCCCTTCGTTATTACCGATTGGGTCGCCGGCGACCACATGACCCTTGCCCGAAACGATAACTTCTATGGCAGCCGCCCAATCCTTGACTCTGTCAATATCAAGTTTGTGCCGACTCCTGAAACCGCTCTCGCCGCCCTGCAAACTGGTGACGTGGACTGGTACCCGGATTTCTCTGAATCCGATATTGAAACCGTTGGCGCACTCGAACCTGACATCCACCTCAAGGTGGTACCCGGTGCGGATTTCGAACATTACTTCTTCAACCTCGGCACTACTGAAGGCGTCGATGGCAAGGGCAAGTCTGACAAAGCTGGTTTCTGCCCATTCAAAGATGTGAATGTCCGCAAGGCCATTACCCTCGGCATCAACCGCCAGGCCTTTGTTGACAGCCTGCTCGCTGGCAAGACCACCGTTCCCGCCACTCAGTGGCCGAACTCATCCTGGTCCAACAGCAGCCTGACCCCGGACGCCTATAACCCCGATGAAGCCGCTGCTTTGCTTGAGGCGGCCGGTTATACCCTCGGTGATGATGGCATCCGCCATGGCGATTGCGATGGCGTGGATACAAAGCTGTCCTTCGCCTTCGACACCACCGACAAGCAGCTTCGCGTGGATATTGCCCTCGCGACTCAATCTGACCTCGCCAAGATCGGCGTTGAATTCAAGCCGAACCATTCACCCGCCGGCACCTTCTTCGCCACATATCCTGATGGCGGTTTGTTAGGTCATGGTGAATTTGACATGGGCGGTTATACAACCGGCTTCTATCCTGATCCGATGTCTGGTGTGATGGACAGTTTCTCCTGCGATACCATTCCGAATGCTGAGAATGGCGGTTCAGGCGGTAACAGCTACCATCTCTGCGATCCCGAATTGGATTCCTTATTGGCTGCCGTAAATGCCACTGCCGATCCCGCTGCCCGCAAGGCCGCAATTGACGCGGTGCAGAAGCACATCTTCGATCAGTACTATGTGGTCATGATGTACGCCCGTGCCAACGTGTATGGCTATGTTGATCGCTTCGTGCCCGGCGCTTTTGGCTTCTTCAGCAACATGAACTGGAATGCCGAACTCTGGGATGTCAAGTAAGTCGTAAGTCTCGATAAAAATAAGAGGCAGGGAATTTTCCCTGCCTCTTATTCTATACACTGCCTAGACTTTCTTAGGAGGCCGCTTATGTGGGCTTATATCGCCAGACGATCCATCCAAGCGCTTTTTACGCTTTTGATCATCACGGTTCTATGTTTTATTCTCACACGTTTATCCGCTGATCCGCTTGCACAATATGCCACCAACCCAAACATGTCGGCGGCGGATAAAGCCGCGCTGCGTGAACGCCTGGGATTAAATCAACCCATGCCCGTCCAATATTTGAAATGGCTGGGGCTGGCCTTGCAAGGTGATTTGGGCAATTCCTTCTTTTCAAAACAACCTGTGGCAGAGATGATCTCACAGCGTTTGCCCAACACTCTAAAGTTAATGTTCACGTATGAAATTATTACGATCATCATATCCCTATTCCTGGGTATCCTGTCAGCAGTCAGGCAATACTCAATGCTGGACAATGTAATCACGACTTTTTCATTTATCGGCTTTTCGATGCCGATCTTTTTCATCGCGCTGGGTGCGATGCTCATTTTTGCGGTTAAATTTAAAGAATGGGGTTTCCCATATCTACCCACCGGGGCGGACATTTGGGACCCAAAGGATCCCATAGAATACATAAAACATATGATCCTGCCTGTCTCCTGCCTGGTGATCATAGGAACAGCCGGATATGCGCGTTTCATTCGCACGAGTGTTCTCGAAGTCCTTGGACAGGATTACGTTCGCACCGCACGAGCCAAGGGACTCAGCAACCGTGTAGTGCTTTATAAACATGCTTTACGGAATGCGGCGCTTCCGCTCGTAACGATCATCGGTTTGGATATTCCAGGCCTGCTTGGCGGCGCATTGGTGACCGAATCGGTTTATGCCTGGCCGGGCATGGGACGTCTGTTTTGGGAATATGCACAACGCGGTGATTTTCCGGTGGTACTTGGCATCCTGTTGATCACGTCGAGTGCTGTTGTGGTGTTCACAATTATTACTGACGTCGTGTATACGTTTGTTGACCCCCGCATTCGCTTAACCTAATCTCCGGAGTATGACATGTCTTCTGAATCTCTTGCTTCTGATATTGCCATTCTCAAAACAGAAATCATTGCTCCCCCCCTTACTCCTCAACAGTTGATTCTGCGGCGCTTTAGCAAGCACCGTCTGGCGATCTGGGGTATGGTTGGGTTTGGTCTCTTGTTGCTCTTTATCATCGTTGGCTCCATTCTGGTAACCGATAAAAAGGCCAATGAAGTGGACCTCATGGCGCGCTTAAGTCCTCCGAATCAGTTGCATTGGATGGGGACCGACAGCACCGGTCGTGACATCTTTGCCCGCATGATCCACGGCGGACAGATTTCCCTGATCGTCGGCTTCCTCTCTGTGATATTTTCCGTAAGCGTGGGCGCGGTTGTGGGGGGTGTTGCCGCCTATTATGGCGGCTGGGTGGATACTGTTTTAATGCGTTTCACTGAAGCCATGCTGTCCATCCCTTCCTTGTTTTTATTAATCGTCCTGGGTAAATATCTTGGCAAGGATGTGCAAACCATCACCGTGTTTGGACATAGTTATAGCGGGAGTGTTGCCATCGTGATCGTGGTAATCGGCGCCACCTCATGGATGTATCTGGCCCGTATCGTGCGCGCCAATGTGTTATCCCTGCGTGAAATGGACTATATATCCGCATCGAAATCCCTCGGTGCAAGTGATGTGCGGATATTTTTCCGTCATCTCATTCCCAACACAATGGGCGCGATCATCGTGTCATCGACATTAGGGTTGGCAGGTGCGATTCTTAACGAAGCTTACGTTTCATTCCTGGGATTGGGCGTACAGCCTCCCACTGCTTCATGGGGTAACATGCTTACCAGCGCGCAATCCTTCATCCAGCGCGGCGCATGGTGGATGTGGGTTTTCCCAAGCCTTTTCATCATCATAACCATCTTGTGCATCAACCTGATCGGCGACGGCCTGCGCGATGCCTTTGACCCGCGAAGTACCAGAAATCTCTAAATAAAAGAAGTCCCGCCGATTAGGCGGGACTTCTTTTATTGCTCAATAGTTTCTAAAACATTCCCCAGATTGCCATCACCGCAAAAATAAGGATTACCAAGCCTGCCCCTGTTGCGACCTCACGGAACTCGCGGGAATCTTGCAGGTGAAAGTTGGGAAAGATACCAGCCACCTCCCAGCGCGGACTGGCGAACCATGCGAAGATTGCTCCGCCGAGCAGTCCGCTAACATAAACCGTCAGGCGGTAACTCTTATATGGTTTCAGAATCAAATGGTAAGTTAAGGAGATAAACGTGAACCAACAATTAAAGGCGAAATTGGATCGGTCATTTAAATTAACATATGATCTTGTAGTACACCTCGATGAAGCTTCCTTGAATTTGGATTTACCAAGCCTGCCATCCAACCGAATCGCAGGTCAATTGTGGTGTATCGTTGGTGCTCGTGAAAGTTATACCAAAGCAATCGTGATGGGCGGGTGGAAAGGATTCTCGTGCAGCCTCTCAACGCCCCGCGTTAAGC
This sequence comes from Chloroflexota bacterium, assembly GCA_016234535.1. GTDB lineage: Bacteria > Chloroflexota > Anaerolineae > Anaerolineales > Villigracilaceae > Villigracilis. The sequence goes on along the minus strand of JACRBH010000204.1, from coordinate 501 downwards.
CATCTGTGCTTGCCTCTTTGGAAGCGACACATACGCAAATGAACGAAATCGACTTTGCAGCGTTGACTGACATACAAGTTGAATTTGCGCTCGATCTTCTTGAACACGAAATCCAGCATCATGGGCAGCTTATTCGCTTTGTCTACGGAAACAGGCTTACCTTCCCGGATAGTTGGAATAAACGATACACAGTGTAGATGAAGCATGGCTTTTGATCCTGTGGAGACTGAGCATGCTCCAGACTGAGAAACCAGATTGTTGAACTACGCAGACAGTTCTCGTGAGCCTCTCGCCGATAAGTCCAACAAAGCGCGTATTAGACGCTCGGGACTTCCGCAACCAAATATATTTTTCAACCGTGCTAGTGGTGCGTTTGAAAAGTAATTTAACATAGTCAGGATAATTTTTTCTCAACCCAATTATGGAGGTCGCGACGAGTCCATGACCAATTAATCGGTTGAGCCCATAAACGATTATATTCTGGCGTACTATCGTATAAAT
>JACRBH010000203.1 GCA_016234535.1 Chloroflexota bacterium | reverse complement strand
GCCTCGATGTTTTTATCCCAGTCAGGCCTGATGGACAGAGTATTTCTCTCGCGATATTCCGCTTCGTTGATAACTTCAACTTCATTCAGATCGATCCCGTGTCCATACCCCTTTGAACAGTCTTGTGACGGTCTGAATAATTTTCCATCCTTCACAAACAAACTGCCCGCCGATCTGGCGCTTTTTACATCTGAGACAATCGGATTTTTCGGGTGGGCTGTCCATTTGCCGCTGAAGAGATCGTCCGCGTAAAACAGGAACAACTCAACATTTGGCGCAGCGGCTTCGTTCTCAGCCATTGCAGTGAAAAGCCACCATTTGTTGGAATAATGGATCAGCGTCGAGTCGACGGCTGATATATTTTCCATCAGGCATTGCTTGAAATTCCACTGGTAAGGGAAATCAACACATTCATAAAGATCGATGGTTTTATTTGCCCGCGACTCAGGCACCATGTAAAACTTGTCATTCCACTTGAAGATGAATGGATATGACAGGTGGTAGTCTTTTTCCAAAATCTTCACAGGCGCTTTCCAATTTCCCTCTTCATCCAACTCAATGACCGAAATGTAGCCTTTATTTTTTACCTGTGAAAACTCTTCGATGAATATGTAATATTTGCCGCGTAACTGAACCGCATGTGGGTCGGCCCAAAAGAAACCTTTTGGCGGCGCGATCTTCCGGAATGTGTGAAAATTGACGGCTTCATCCTTATTGAAGCTGAACAACAGGAACCACTGCTTCATGTAAAGGATGCGCTGCAGAAATTCCCTTATGAGCCTGACGATTATTTTGACAATTGCCTTTGCTGCTGGAAAATTTGAAGGCGCTTCGTATCTCTTGACCTCTGGCAGGGGTGCGGCGTTAAATTTATCTGTTTCCCGACAATATTCCGCTTCGCCAAGCTGTTGCAGAAGATTGATCTGCCGCGACAAAAAAGTCGTTGTCGCCCAAAAGTAATAGCTTCTTTGGCGCGCTGGCGAGAGTGGATAAGTCACAAAATGCGAACGAAATAAAACACGATTTGGCGAGAATTTCCCGCCTGCCGCAAGCAATGCAGAACTTGTCTCAGGCCAGTTTTCGACAACCTCCCAAAAGCCTGGCGGACCTGCCCTCATGACCCTGTCATCGCCATGATGGTAAAACCAGACTCCATATTTTGCTAGGTTTAAAGTTTCAATTTGTAAACCTTCGAATCCAAACTTTATCAATATGTCCAGTTGATATTTTTTTATTTCCTGTATGTCCGACTCGTTGAGCAGCCAATCGCCATTTTTTCCTGTTTGAATTGCCTTGATGACGGGTATGTTGGAAAATAACCCGGCAACATTTATCTTTGCAAATGGATTTGGTTCCTTCGTGGACAGTCTTTCATCAATCTGATTGAAAATGGAGTAAACAATTGTGCTTCCATCATATTTGTTGGATTTATCAGGGGCGCCGTTCAAGATTGCCAATACAAATTCGCCGGCGTTTCCATTGATAACACGCTGAATGGCATCTTCCACCCATGCCGGGACATCGAACGAATCGAGCAATATGCCTAGCTTCAATTTATGAGGATTCATTTGGGCTCTGATTTTAACTGCTCCGCCATCTGACCATCCTGGGATGTCAGTGTTTATAGTCTTGATTGCTGAATTTATTCCCCCCGTTTCCTGTTCTTTAGAAGGCGCGATGTAGGAAGGTTGTGGACAGTTCCACGGAAATTTGACGGTCACCTAGTAACGATAAAAGCACACGAGCCCGGTCTGTGCCGGAGAGACGAACATCGAAAATCCCTTCATACCCTTTAAAGACACCATTGTGAACGATGACATTGTCGCCTTTATGGAATGGAACGATTTTGTTTTTGGAATCAATTTCCAAACTATCAACCCGTTGTTTGATCGAAGAGATCAAACTTTCAGAGACAGCTGCAGGCTCCTCGCCAAACGACACAAGCCCGGCCCCGCCAGGGATCCACTCGAGACTCGATCTGCCTACAATTCCCAAATCAACATTTACAAATAAATAACCGGGAAAATATGGCTGCATCCGCTGCGCGTTGGAATTTAGTGCTTGCGTCTTGATGCATGGATAATAGGTTTCCAAATTCCTAAGGCAAAACTGTTTCCAGAGGAGTTCCTCATTCCTGGGTTTGCTATGGGCAACATACCAATTTTTCATTGACGCCGACTTTCCTTTTGTGTGCCCCGGTGGCATCTTGCACATAACTTTAAAAATGGATCGCTACTGCTAAAATTGGAGCGACGTCAAACTGGGGTGGGGTGGATTTATGTGGTCTGGTGATTTGAACGTTGATTTAGGTGTGTGCTTCCTTTGGCCCAGGTTTTGAAATTCGGTCATTGAGCCTTTGGCTGGTTTATTTTGGTAATAGTGCGCCTGTCGAAACTTTCAATACATCCGCTGCTTTTCGGAGGTTGCTGAGATAGATGTCGTTGTCGTGGAAATCCTTGAATTCCTCATAAAGCCCCTGCCAGATCTTTGTGGCAGTTGGTTCGCTGCATCCGCGCTTTCTCATTTCGCCGATAAAATCATCGAACTTCATGTTGACTTTTTCCGCCAATTCCTGGACTCGACTGCACATGTTTGCTCCTCAAGAAGACCCGGTTTCAGATTGCGGTATTAACGCCCATGGGTTTTCATAAGCATTGCGAATTTTGATTTGGTTATTATTTTTTAACTTCAATAGTTACAATTCGCACCACGTTAGTCTTATTTGTGTGCAAATTATCACAAACAATATAGCATAGACAACCTTGGGATGAATTGGAAATTTATTTGAAAATTCTTTTAACTCCCCATTTCTAACTGGATTTATTTTTCGAAATACCCGAATTATCAGGCCGGCACTATGGAGAATGGAGAATATTGAATTTGCATCTCCCCCAACCGCTTAATACTGTTTTGTTTGATAGCTTACACCTCCTGTGGAAGAAACCAATATCCGCGCCCCCATTGTGTATGAATATATTGATGGCCGTGCTGGGCATCTTCCAGCTTTTTTCGCAGATAGAAGATATAAATTGTCAAAGTGGAGGCGGTGTTCCCATAGGAACTTCCCCAGACTTCGTGCATAAGCTGGTTGTGTGGAACGATTTTCCCCATGTTTCTTACCAGACAGGCAAGCAGGCCATACTCTGTTGAAGACAATTCGAGCATGCTGCCATTTAATTCAACAGACTGCGATTCAAGGTTGATATTTAATATTTCATCCTTATAGCGGGTGATATTTGAAGCATTGTTTTTTCCATTATTAGTTGATCTTCGAAGCAATGCCCGCACTCTGGCTTCAAGCTCTTTGGCACTGAAAGGTTTTTTGACGAAATCATCCACCCCAACGCTAAAACCGTGCAACATGTCAGCTTCGTGGGTGCGGGCGGTCAACATTAGAATCGGGATGTTTGTCATCTCACGTAGACGCCTGCATACATCGAAGCCGTCCATGTCAGGCATCATGATGTCAAGAATGAATAAATCAGGATGGAGTGCGTATGCCTGCTTTAATCCCTCTTCCCCTGAAAATGCCTGATACACAGAAAACTCAAGCGTTTTAAGAACCGCTTCGATTAGTTTTCCCAATTCAGGATCATCATCAATTACGAGTACCTTTTTCTTCAAACTGACGTCCCTCCCGCAAAATATCCTAACTCAAGTCTATGTTGTTATTTTCTGTGAAGGTCATCTCAATTCATTATGAATTATTTCACAATACTATAGCACATTCAGATTTTATTTACAAGCCGTAAACTCCATCCTAAAAAATAACCAACCTCCCATGTGCTTGTTCGAACATCAGGCCATGAATGACTTGTTGATGAAAAGATGGATACAGAAAATTCTTTGAGGCGGATACTCACTCACCTTACGCAGTTTTCTTCGAGAAGCCTGTTTTTTTGTTCGGATTGCGGAATAAAGTCCGCAGTCCAACTTTTTTGCGTAAGGTGAGTTACTCACACTCTGATTCGATAGCCTACGCCCGGCTCCGTCAACAGGTAATGCGGACGGGCGGGATCAGGCTCGATCTTGCGGCGCAGGTTGCTGATATTAACGCGCAGGATGTGCATTTCGCTTTCATAAGCTGTTCCCCAAACCTGCCTGAGAAGTTGACGATGGGTGATGACCTTCCCGGCGTTTTGTAAAAGCAGGCGCAAAATTTCATATTCAATTGGCGTCAGCGAGATTTGAATTTCATCTACTGTCACAAGCCGGCGCGATATATCCATCTTCAGATTGTCAACCTGAAGGGTGGGGTCATCCGGTTTGCTGCCGATACGACGCAAGGCAACACGCATACGCGCCATGAGTTCCCCCGTGCTAAATGGTTTTGTGAGGTAATCGTCCGCGCCCGCATCGAGGGCGGCAATCTTATCGTTTTCAGCTTCGCGGACAGACAAAATAATGATCGGTGTTTGAGACCATTCGCGCAGTTGGCGAGTGACTTCGATACCGTCAAAGTCGGGCAGGCCCAGATCAAGGATGATGATATCGGGATGATTGGCAAGAACAGCGTTGATGGCTTCCTGTCCATTTGCAGCTTCGTAGACAGTGAATCCCTGGGCGCTTAATGCGGCGCGTAAATAGCGTCTGATGGATGATTCATCATCTACGACCAATACCCGCTGACCCGCTTCAGTCATTGACCTTTTTCCTGTTTGCCTTTCAGCGGCAGTTCCACACTGACAACTGTTCCGCCGCCATCCCGGATGTTCGCGTAAATGTTACCATGATGCGCTTCGATGATGCCTTTGCTGATGGATAAACCCAGCCCGGTTCCGCTGACACTCTCCGGGCGCTGGACTCGGTAGAATTTGTCGAAGACACGAGTCAGGTCCTCGGACGGGATGCCCACCCCACGGTCAGAGATTTGGAGGCGGGCTTTATCATCCACAAGCGAAGCGGAGACTTCGATCAGAGAATCTTTGGATGAGTATTTGACTGCGTTATCCAATAGATTTACAACGACCTGGACGATGAGGGTGAAATCCATTGGGACGAGGGGAAAATCATCGGGGACGTTTACATTTATTTCGCGGTCTGTAATGCGATTGCCAAGTTGTTCAAGCGCTGTGCCAATCACATCCTGAATATCGCCGGGGTCATTGTGAAGTTTGATGGCGCCGCTTTCGATGCGCGTCATCGAGAGCAGGTTGCCGACGAGCCGATTCAAACGATCCGCTTCTTCGCGCGCCGTGATAACAAGGCTGCGGCGATATTCGCCGTTGAGATTTTCATCCTGTTCATCAAGACTGGTGAGCGCGCCTGTGATCGCAACCAGTGGTGTGCGCAGATCATGTGAAATGGAATTGAGCAATGCGGTCTGTAATTTTTCGGTGACCTGCAAAAGCTCCGCTTGTTGCGCCTGCTCGGCCAGCCTGGCGCGTTCGATGGCAAGCGCGGCCTGATTTGCGAATGCGGCCAATGTCTGGCGCTGCTCGGGTGTGAGAAAACTACTTTTATCTTTTGGACGAATGCCGAGCACACCGATGATGTTGTTCGCAGTCTTGAGCGGCTGACAGCGCAAAGGTACGGCTGGCAATGTGTCTGTGCCGCGGCCGGCCGGTTCATCATGTTCGAACGCCCAGGCTGCGACCGCCAATTCATTTTCATCAGGTTCGAAATTCGATGAACTGGCGAACGTGAGAAGCTGGTCATCCCTTGGCAGGAAGATGGCCACATCACGGTCAAACGCACGGCTGATGTGCGAGATGATGATCTCTATAATCTGTTTCAAATCGGTGGCGGAGGTCAGGTCACGGCCGAGGTTATAGAGGGCTGATGTTTGTTTTTCGCGTCGAATGGCGGCTTCGGCCTGTTCGCGGACGCGCGTAGTAAGCGAACTGATGACAAGACTGACGATGAACAAGACCAGGAAGGTCAGAAGGTATTGCGTGTCGCTGACCGCAAACGTGAGATATGGCGGGATGAGGAAGAAGTCAAAGGCGAGCACGCCTGCAATCGCTGCCAGCAGGGAAGGCCCCCGCCCGAGGAACACCGCGGATATGACCACGGATGCCAGATACAGCATCACAATGTTGGTCGGCTCAAGGTTGCCGCGCACAGTGAGTCCGAGCATGGTGGAAAGCGCCACCAAGCCGAAGCTGATGAGATACCGTCCAAGCGGACGATGCGGCTGCCATTTTTCCGGGACAATGATTTTCCTGGGCCCGGTCTCCGCGCTGATGACGTATACATCAATATCGCCGCTGGCGTAAATAAGTTGATCCACGATGGAGCCTCTCAGAATTTCCTGCCAGCGCGGTTTTAGCGGTTTGCCGATCACTACCTTTGTGACATTATGTTTGCGCGCATATTCCAATACGGCTTCGTGGATGGAACGCCCGGCCAGCGTGCGAGTTCTTGCTCCAAGCTCTTCGGCCAGTTGCAGGGTGCGCCCGATGCGCTCTCGATTGAGCGGATTATTTTCAGGTTTCGAGGCAACATCCACATATACAGCAAACCACTCGGCATTCAATTCATCCGCAAGCCGGCGTGTATTGCGGACAAGTTTCTCAGCCAATGGGCTGGGACTGATACAGACCAGCAAACGTTCCGCCGCTGCCCACGGGCCGGAGATGGCGCGAGTCCGCATGTATGAGCGCATCTGATCGTCAACCCGCTCGGCGGCGCGGCGCAGCGACATTTCACGCAGGGCGGTCAGGTTGCCCTTGCGAAAAAATTTATCGATGGCGCGGCTGGCCTGTTCGGGAATATAGACTTTGCCTTCCTGCAAGCGAACGAGTAATTCATCAGGCGGCAAATCAATGACTTCGATTTCGGAGGCTTCATCTATAACACGGTCTGGGACGGTCTCGCGCACGATGACGCCTGTTACCTGCGCGACAACATCATTCAAACTTTCAAGGTGCTGGATGTTGAGCGTGGTGTATACGTCAATGCCCGCGTCGAGGATTTCCTCCACATCGAGATAACGCTTGGGGTGGCGCGAGCCAGGCGCGTTGGTATGCGCGAACTCATCCACCAGAACCAATTGCGGGAGGCGTTTGAGGACCGCATCCACATCCAATTCGGGCAGGCTCACATTGTGATATTCAATCTGTTTGCGCGGTAATACTTCCAGCCCTGAAACGAGTCCCTCGGTTTCAACGCGTTTGTGAGTTTCCACATAGCCGACAACAATGTCAATCCCCTGCTCTTTGCGTTGATGCGCTGCCTCCAGCATGGCATATGTTTTCCCCACGCCCGCCACATAACCAAGGAAGATTTTTAGTTTTCCACGGCTGGGTTCCTCGGATTGGATTTGTTTCAAAAGCGCATCAGGATCAGGACGTTGTTCCATTGAATTTATTGTATTCCTTTTTTCCAGGCAGGTCACGATTCAAGCGCGGCTTACTGCGTTGAATCCAATGCCAGATTCAACATGAGGACATTGACTCGCGGTTCACCTAAAAAGCCGAACTGACGACCCTCGGTATTTTTCTCCACAAGGGATGTGACTTCCGCTTCGCTCAACCCGCGGGCTGCTGCCACACGATGGGCCTGATACAACGCTGCGGCGACGCTGATATGCGGGTCGAGTCCGCTCCCCGAAGCAGTGACCAGGTCAACGGGAATCGGAAGCGTGTTGTCAGGGTCGGCTGCTTTCAAAGCGTCGATCCGAGTCTGGATAGAATCGATCAAGGCAGGATTCAACGGGCCGTAGTTTGAACCAGATGAAGCAGCCGCATTGTACCCCGCAGCCGAGGGGCGTCCCCAAAAATAGCTGGGGTCGTCAAATTGCTGGCCGATCAATTCAGAGCCGACGGCTTTTCCATCCACCATCATGAGGCTGCCATTGGCCTGGCTTGGAAACAGGACCTGCGCGATACCTGTCACAGCAAGCGGATAGAGCGCTCCCGTGATAAGGGTAAAGATCAAAAGCATGAAAAACGCCGGGCGTAATTGTGATGTCATTTTTATTCCTTGTTCAATTCCTGCGGGACTTCATCAACCGGTATATATTGCGCGTCGATGATTTCCATTTCAAATGTATCGCTCAATGTGCCTTTTATTTCCGAGTTGGGGAATAGGAACATTGGGCGTTTATCGCTCATTGGTTCAGGCAGTCCCTGCTGAGGGACTCGAGTCACGATGACTGTTCCCTGGAATTGCCTTTGATCCACGTTCGACAAGGCTCTTGCATTGGCTTTCAACCACAAGTGGACAAGCCCATAGACCAGCAGGAGAATTCCGATTTGCAGAGCCTGATGTCCGCGAGTGGAAAGTTTGAGGCGGCTGTCCACCATGAACAATCCGATAAGAAGCGGAAAAGTCAAATATACCTGCCACCATTTTGGACGAGCATAATTTGTGGACATTTTTTATTTCCTAAATCATCCATATAGTTCGCGTTTAAAACATGACCTACACCAAATGAAGCGCAACCAACAACATGTCAATTACCTTAATGCCGATGAACGGGGCGATCAAACCACCGAGGCCGTAAATCAATAGATTGTCACGCAACAGTTGTGCCGCGCCAACTGCGCGATAAGGCACACCGCGCAGCGCCAGCGGGATCAATGCAATGATGATGAGCGCGTTGAAAATCACCGCCGATAAAATTGCGCTCTCTGGTGTAGCAAGCCGCATAAAGTTCAGCATGTTCAACACGGGATATGTGGAGGCGAATGCGGCGGGAATGATGGCAAAGTATTTCGCAACATCATTCGCGATGCTGAAGGTGGTCAACGCGCCGCGCGTCATCAAGAGTTGTTTGCCGATCTCAACGATCTCGATTAACTTCGTCGGATTGCTGTCCAGGTCGATCATGTTGGCGGCTTCGCGCGCGGGCTGTGTGCCTGTGTTCATCGCCACAGCAACATCGGCTTGGGCAAGCGCGGGCGCATCGTTTGTACCATCACCGGTCATCGCAACGAGCTTGCCGCCCATCTGATGTTCGCGGATGAGTTTCAACTTTGCCTCAGGGGTAGCCTGCGCGAGGAAATCATCCACACCTGCCTCCGCAGCAATCGCTGCCGCAGTCAATGGGTTATCGCCCGTGATCATCACGGTCTTGATGCCCATCTTGCGGAGCTGTGCGAAGCGTTCCTTGATTCCGCCTTTGACAATATCCTTCAGGTGAATCACTCCCAGCGCGCGATTGTTGCGTGCCACCACCAGCGGCGTTCCGCCCATGCGCGCGATGTTATCCACCGCAGGCTTCAAGTCAAATGGAACGCCGTTGTTGCTGGATTGAATCATCTCGATCATCGTATCAGGCGCGCCTTTGCGGATGGTTGTGCCATCGAAGTTGACTCCGCTCATGCGGGTTTGCGCGGTGAACGGGACGAAGTGCATCCCCTCAGGCGCGTCATCACTCGACCCCATGCTGCGTCCGCGTAACCCAAATTTTTCTTTGGCGAGTACAACAATCGAACGACCTTCTGGTGTTTCATCTGCCAATGAAGCAAGCTGCGCCGCCTCAGCCAAATCTTTTACATCAACTCCATTCACGGGAATAAATTCCACAGCCTGACGATTTCCTAGTGTGATCGTGCCTGTCTTATCGAGCAGGAGCACATCCACATCACCGGCGGCTTCCACCGCGCGGCCAGACATGGCAATGACGTTGCGCTGAATCATTCTATCCATACCGGCAATGCCAATCGCAGAGAGCAATCCGCCAATCGTGGTCGGGATCAGGCACACCAGCAAGGCAACCAAAACAGTGATCGTAATCGCCGTTCCTTTCCCCGCCGCACTCACACTGTAAAGCGAGTAGGGCAGGAGCGTGGCGCAGACAACTAAAAAGATGATCGTAAAACCAGCCAGCAAAATATTGAGCGCGATCTCGTTCGGAGTCTTCTGTCTCTTCGAGCCTTCCACCATGCTGATCATGCGGTCGAGGAATCCCTCTCCAGGGTCGGCGCTGACGCGGATGATGAGCCAGTCCGAAAGGAGTCGCGTGCCGCCTGTGACAGCGGAGCGATCACCGCCCGCCTCACGCACGACGGGAGCTGATTCGCCCGTAACGGCGCTTTCATCCACTGACGCAATTCCCGCTTCGATCTCTCCGTCTGCGGGGAGAATATCGCCTGCTTCAACAAGGTATAGATCTTTTTTTCGAAGCGCCGTGGATGATACAACTTCGGTCTTTGACAACGCGTTTTGTACATCCGTTGCATTACCGCGCAACTTCTTCGCGGGAGTATCCTGCCTCGCTTTGCGCAGCGACTCGGCCTGTGCCTTGCCGCGCCCTTCCGCAACAGCTTCGGAGAAATTTGCGAACAAAACGGTAAACCACAGCCAGAGCGCAATCGCTCCGATAAACCCTGTGGGCGCTTCACCTTGCCCGAGGAGAGCTTGAATCCACAATACAGTGGTCAATACACTCCCAACTTCCACAACGAACATAACCGGGTTGCGCACCATCAGGCGCGGATTAAGTTTTACAAAGGACGCTACAATCGCGCGTTGGCCGCGAATCGTTTCGCGGCGATAGGGAGATTGTTTTTTCGTTTGAATAGTCATTTTCTATTTTCCATTTCTTATGTCGTTGCGAGGGCGGTGTTTTCCCGCCCGAAGCAATCTCCAATTAATTGACAATCAGTTCTTGATGAGATTTATTTGCGGGGATTGCTTCGTCGCAAAGAACGCTCCACGCAACGACATCATGAACCAAATACCATCAAATGTTCCACAATCGGTCCCAATGCCAGGGCTGGGATAAAGCTCAACGCGCCAACGATCATAATGACACCGATCAGCCAGGCGATGAACAGTGGCGTGTGCGTGGGCAGGGTCCCGCCGCTGGCAGGGACTTTTTTCTTTTGCACGAGCGAGCCTGCGATTGCCAGCGCAGGGACGATCAACCAATAACGGGCAAAGAACATGCAGATGCCCAGCGCGGTGTTATAGAACGGATTATTCGCGCCCAAACCTGCAAAAGCTGAACCGTTATTATTTGCCGCTGAAGAGAACGCATAAAGCACTTCGCTGAATCCGTGCGGGCCGCCGGTGTTCCAAATGGTTGCGAGTCCCGCAACTGTTACCACGGCAATTGCGGTGCCAACCTTCGCCAATAGAATCGGGATCAAGAGCATGATGGAAGCCATCTTCATTTCATACGCTTCGATTTTTTTGCCAAGATATTCCGGCGTGCGTCCGACCATCAAGCCTGAGATGAACACCGCCACGATGACAAAGGCCAGCATTCCATACAACCCCGAGCCCGCTCCGCCAAAGATGATCTCGCCCAATTGAATCATGAATAAAGGAACCAGCCCGCCAAGCGGCATGAAAGAATCATGCATCGAGTTGACTGAGCCATTCGACGCGGCAGTTGTGGCCGTTGCCCACAGCGCCGAGTTGGCGACACCGAAGCGCATCTCCTTGCCTTCCATGTTCCCGCCCGGATTGATATTAGTCTGTGCCTGATCTACACCCATGGAAGTGAATGAAGGATTGCCGCTCTGCTCGGCCCAAATTGCAAGTGACATGAACGCCACAAAGATGATCGTCATCGTGATCAGGATTGTCCAACCCTGGCGCGTATCTCCCACCATTTTGCCGAAGGCGTAACACAACGCGGCGGGAATCAAAAGAATGGACAGCATCTCCAAAAAGTTCGAGAACGGTGTTGAGTTTTCAAACGGATGCGCAGAGTTGACGTTGAAGAATCCGCCGCCGTTCGTACCCAATTGCTTGATGGCAATTTGCGAAGCCGCGGGGCCGACTGCAAGGACCTGTTCGGCCACAATATTTCCGTTTGCATCGGTTGTAGGTTGAAGCAAAGCAACAGTTTTATATGGACTGAATGTTTGCACCACGCCTTGCGAAACGAGAGCGAGAGATACAACGAGCGACAAGGGTAAAAGGATGTAAAGTGTCGTGCGGGTGAGGTCAAGCCAAAAGTTGCCGATACCTCTCTGTCCCCCAATTTTCGACTTCTGAAAATGGGGGGATGAAGGGGGGGTACGAACAATGCCGCGGATTAACGCAACCAAAACTGCCATCCCTGTCGCCGCAGAGACAAAATTTTGAACCGTCATGCCGAACATTTGCGTGAGATAGCTCATGGTGGTCTCACCGCCGTAGCCCTGCCAGTTGGTATTGGATGCAAAACTGACAGCCGTATTCCACGAGGAATCAGGTGTGATAGCGCCAAGTCCCTGCGGGTTGAGCGGCAGGACAGCTTGAAGCCGCTGCAGAACATAAACTGTCAAAAGGCCAAGCGCATTGAACAACATGACAGCCATGGCATAGGTCTTCCAATTCATATCCTCTTCGGGTTTGACGCCTGAGAGGCGGTAAATGAACCTTTCAACGGGACCCAGCACATGGTCAAGAAAGGTGCGCTCGCCCTGGTAGACTTTTGCCATAAAAGAACCAAGCGGCTTTGCCAATGCCAGCAAAACCACAAGGTAGAAAATAATCTGTACCCAACTATAGAGATTCATCCGAACCACTCCGGTTTGAGAAGAGCCAAAACAAGATAAACGAACAGGATCAATGTGATGATGCCCGTTATTGCATATAAAACATTCATGATTTATCCTCCATGAGCCGCTCACAGACCTTGATAAACCCAAAGGTGAGGGCGAAGAACAATACTGTCAAACCGATATAAATCAAATCATTCATGGCGTGCCTCCGTTTCGACACAAGTGTAAATAGTTGACAGTCAAATTGGGGACAAGAAGAATAAAAAACAGGTCAAGAAATCATAAAGAAATATGTGTATAAAAAAACCCCGCTTATGCGGGGGCAAATGTTGAGACATGCTTTGTATATTAATTAACTGACGTCGCAATCCAGCCTGTAGTGCGACATTTATATCCCCATTTTGCGGGATAAATCTCGTGTTACCGCATAAGGTGAGCGATTTAAATCATCTATTACAAATAAAATTACCTCAGCGAAAAAATTTGAATGGGTTGTAATTTGCCCTTGAACAATACCGGTCCTAGCGATTCAACGGTAAAACTTTCATTCAACCGGTCACGCGTATTTCTGTCCATCAAAATTGATTTGCCGGCCTGTTTGGTGTGGGTTTCGAGGCGGGCCGCCAGATTGACCGTATCGCCGATACAGGTATATGTGGCGCGGTGTTCTGTGCCGGTATAGCCCGCGATCATTTTCCCTGATGCGATCCCGATGCCGATCCTGATCTGTATTTTGCCGAGATCAGATTGGCGTATATTAAAACCTTTGAGCAGATCGACCATTTCAATTGCGGCGCAAACGGCCTTTTCACAGTGATTTTCATTTTGGAGCGGCACACCGAAGACGGCCATTAATCCATCACCCACCATTTGATTTACCGTCCCGCCATGCCGCACAATGGCCTCGAACATCAATGCGAAATAACTGTTAAGCAATTCGATGATCTCGGAAGGGTCATGTGTTTCGGTAATGGATGTGAAGGAACGAATATCGGCGAACATGACGGTCGCTTCCACGTATTTGCCGCCGAGCGAAAAGCCCGATTTCATCAATTCATCCGCGACCTCCTTTGTGGCGAAGGTGCGGAATAATTTTCTCTGTTCATCGCGCAGGCGTTTCTTTTCAAGGCTGGCATTTACGCGCGCCTGTAAAAGAATGGGGTTGATCGGTTTGTTCAAATAATCCTCCGCGCCAAGCTCGATGCATTTCACAACGCTGTTGAGTTCATCGAGCGACGAAGTCATGATGATGGGAATATCGCGCAGTTCGGAATCCTTCAGGCAGGTTTCGAGAACCTGATAACCATTCATCTCCGGCATTTCAATATCGAGCAGAACAAGATCGAAAGGTTTCGCGCGTAATTTTTCCAATGCCTGCGCGCCATTTTCCGCAGTCTCGATGATGTGCCCCTGCTGTTCGAGTCCGCGCGCAAGCAGGATGCGATTGACCCTGTTATCGTCCACGATGAGCAATTGGCCGGGTTCGCGGATGGATTTCATGTTCTCATTCCCTTCAACTCTTCGGCGACTTTGAGAAACGCTTCATTCATGACCTCGAGCCTGTTTCCGATTTCGAGATCATTTTCCCTCGCTTTGAATTCCAGCTCCTTTGCCAGCGCCGCAAGTTGAACCGCGCCAAACGTATTGGCATTCGACTTCAATGAATGCGCATTGCGCCTGAATGTTTCCACATCTTTTGCCGCGAGTGAAACGCGCAACTGCTGGATCATATTCGGCGCATCGTCGAGGAATGCATCAATCAGTTCGTTGATGAAGCTGGCGCCGGACATTTGTTTGAGTTCTTCAAAAGCGGCCTTGTCAATTTCGAGCATGGGGAATTCTCCTGTTCACTTTTATTTTCTTGTTACTTCACTCGCCTTATGATTGTCGCTCTGAGTAAAACCACGGCGAAACAAGAGTAGTTTTCGTAGCGCGACATTTATGTCGCCTGCAAGCCAAGCGACATAAATGTCGCGCTACAGATTCTTGTTCCTTATGAGCGGAGCGACACTTACACAGAGCGCAAGTACGGTGTGTCTTCGGGAGGGAATCACTGGCGATTCACTTCGCTTAGCGCTCTGATCAAATCAGGGACACGGATGGGTTTGCTGATGTAATCATCCATGCCTGCCGCGAGACACATTTCACGGTCGCCTTCCATTGCATTGGCGGTCATGGCAATGATCCGCGGCTGTGTGACTTCGCTTAATTTGCGGATGCTGCGTGTCGCATCCAGACCATCCATTTCGGGCATTTGAATGTCCATGAGAATGACATCATATAGCTGGCGTTCGATGGATTCGACAGCTTCGACTCCGTTTGAGGCTACATCAGCGCGGTATCCCATTTGTTCAAGCAGGCGCAGGGCAAGCTTCTGGTTGACTTGATTATCCTCCGCGAGCAGAATGCGCAATGGATGCTTCGCGCCCATCTGCGGGTCCATGAGGGTTTTGGTTGATTCAGCTTTCGGGGAGATCATGCCGCTTGCGAAGATTCCAGCCAGGGCGTCGTAAAGAGCCGAAGGTTTGAGGGGCTTGGTCAGATAGGCGGTGAAGTTCAATTCGTCCGCGCCGAGTTCGCGCCTTCCAAGTGATGTCAACAGAATGATGGGTAATGCCTTATCATCTTTTAGCTTGTGGATTTCGCGCGTCAGCATCAGGCCGTCGAGTTCGGGCATGTGCATGTCTGTAATGACGAGGTCAAAATGTTCGCCAGCCTTGATCCATTGCAAAGCCTCACGCGGATGTTCAGTGTCGCGCGGGATCATGCCCCATTTTTGAGTTTGCAGCGCGAGGATGCGGCGGTTGGTTGCGTTGTCATCCACGATCAGGACGCGCTTATCGTGCAGAATACCCTGAATGCCTTGGATGTCGCGCGCGGTTTTTCGTTCGACTCCGGTTGCAGGTTCGGCTTGGATGGTGAATATGAAAGTTGAGCCTTTGCCAGCGCCTTCACTTTCAACATGCATTTCGCCGCCCATCATTTCAGCAAGGCGTTTGCTGATGGCGAGTCCCAGTCCCGTGCCGCCGAATTTGCGCGTGGTGGATGAGTCGGCCTGCGAGAAGGAGTGGAACATGCGGTTCATGTGGGCACCTGAGATGCCGATGCCTGTATCGCGGATGGAGAAACGTAAATACGCAGTCATGTTTCCTTGTGTACTTGTTTCCTTGTCTGCGCTTACTGTAAGCACCACTTCACCTTTCTCAGTGAATTTAACCGCGTTGCTAATGAGATTGATGAGGATCTGTCGCAGGCGTGTTACATCGCCCTTGATTCCCGCGGGCACATCGTCGTCCATGATGTAGGCGATGTCGAGTCCTTTTTCGATGGCGCGGGCAGCCGTCAGGTCCAGCGCTGATTCGACACACTCGCGCAAATCAAACGGCTGGTACTCCACATCCATCTTGCCGGCTTCTATCTTGCTGAAATCGAGGATGTCATTGATGATGGCCAGCAGGGCATCGCCGGAGTTGCGGATGGTCTCTGCGTAATCGTGTTGTTCCTTGTTGAGCGGCGTGTCCATCAGCAGTCCACTCATGCCGATGACCGCATTCATCGGTGTGCGAATTTCGTGACTCATGGTGGCAAGGAATGAACTCTTGGCCTCGTTGGCGGCTTCGGCGAGGGCTTTCGCTTGTTGCGCTTCACTGAATAGCTGCGCATTCTGCACTGCGATCACTGCCTGACGCGAGAGTCCATTTAGGAATTCCAATTCTGTCTCGAGAAATTCACTACCCTTGCCTGTCCGCCAAACAGACATCAATCCTTTGAGTTCATCGTTGGCCAGCAATGGCACAACCATCAGATGTTCATCCTGTATGTCTTCCGTGCCTTCTATCTGTAATGCGCGTGGATCGTTGTATGTATCATTGACGATCTCGCCTCTTTTTTGCGCGGCAATATTGCCTAAGATTCCCTCGCCTAAAGTAATCGTGTCATTCTTTAGTTCTTCAGAAATATCACCGACCGCGGCAATTGCGCGGAATGTTTTGCCTTCGGCATCCGGCAGGAACAAGGCGCTGGTGTCGGCTTTCAACAAGTCTTTTGCGTGCTTTGCGATACCTTCCAATACAGTCTTTGCATCGAGGCTGGCTGAGATCTCGCGGCCCACATCCACCAGCGCAGACATTTCGCGCGCGCGCCGTTGTGTTTCAAGATATAAGCGCGCGCTTTCAATCGCAATCGCTGTTTGACGCGCAACACTGACAAGGAAATCAAGGTCAGGTTGAATAAAAAGACCTTCGGCGTGTGGTCTCCAAACTGTGAGTACACCGATTACACTTCCGCGCGATGAAAGGGGAGCGACCATCATCGCTTCATGCTCGTCATCTTCTTCGGGCGTGCCTGCCACATGCATAACACGCGGATCAACCCCGGGATGATTGATCAATTCCGCAATTCCCGTTTGAGCGATGCTGCCAGTGATTCCCTGCCCGATCTTTAAAACCTGAGCCTTGAGTTCGTCTGTGTAAGTTCCAAGCGCCACAGGCACATATAGATTCTCTCCATCGCGCAGGTAAATGGCAATGTCACGCACGCGCAAAATATCCTTGGCGTGAGATGCAATTCGTTCGAGAACAGGCTCGAGGTCGCGTGATGCGGCGATGTCGTTTCCGATCTCAGCCAGCGTGGTCATCTCTTTTGCGCGGCGTTGAGTCTCCGCATGAAGCTGGGCGGTATGAATTGCAGCGCCCGCGTTGGCCGCGATGGTTGTCAGCAGGCGCAGGTCATCGTCATTGAAAACGCCTTCCGCAGTTGTGCTTTGCACACTCAACACGCCGATGGTTTCTTTTCCCGATTTGATTGGCACGCCGAGAAATGAAAGCGACTCTTTGCCCACGAGGGCCGTTCCCATTTCCGCGCGGCGCTGCGCAACATCT
This sequence comes from Chloroflexota bacterium, assembly GCA_016234535.1. Classification (GTDB taxonomy): domain Bacteria; phylum Chloroflexota; class Anaerolineae; order Anaerolineales; family Villigracilaceae; genus Villigracilis. Next base: position 1,956 of record JACRBH010000203.1, on the reverse strand, counting down.
TTATTGATGAGCAATGGATCGCCCGTTTGAATGATGCGGCTGGTGAGTCCTTCCCCCAAATTTAGAGTCGTAAACCCTTCGCCGAATTGATAAGGGAAATGGATCAGACTCGTCTGCGGATCGAGCAATGCCACATAGACGATATCCGCGTCGAAGATTTCTCGCATCTGACTCCCGATGAGCTGGATCATGTTATCGAGTTCAGTTTCCGCCACTAAAGCCTGACTCACCGTGCTGATGGCGGAGAGCTCCGTTGCGCGCTGCTCTGTCTCTTTGAGCAGGCGTTGAGTCTCATCGAAGAGCCTCGCATTCTGAATCGCTGTCCCCATATTCGAAGCGATGGTATCCAGCAGGCGCACCATGGATTCGGGATAAGCATTCCGCGCCTTAAAGTTTTGCATGGTGATTCCGCCGATCAGTTCTCCGCCTGCAAGGATGGGGATCATGATCACTGATTTTGGAATGTCCCTGCCAAAGGTCAGGTTTGAACCGAATTTATTCCACATCTCCCCGGTCACATCGTTCATGACGAGCGACTTTCCCTGCCTTGCAAACCTCAAGCTGAAGGCGTTGAGCGGAGCAGGTTCAGGGTAAACACGCTCGCCATTTTTATAAACATAAACAAAGGTGAGCAGGTTGCTGTCTTTGTTGTACAGGCCGATGCCCATGTTCTCGGTTTGGATCGCCGCCCGGAGTTTATCGCCAACCAGATCCACCAGTGACCGCAGGTCGAGCTCCTGAGTCAGCGCCTGGCTGATGCTGTTGATGATGGCAAGTTCCTGCGCGCGCTCCTCGGTCTCTTTGAGCAGGCGCTGGGTCTCGTCGAAGAGACGCGCGTTATCGATGGCAACTCCCATATTGGTGGAGAGCGTTTGCAGGAGACGCAGGTTTTCTTCATTGAAAGCATTGGCGCGGTAGCTTTGAACATCCACAACACCCAGTACCCGGTCACCAATCATGATCGGCACACCCATATACGATTGAGCGTCTTCAATATCTGTTGGCGCAGTGACATATGAAGCCGCGCCCTGCTCATCCATTGCCTGGGCGGAGTTAAGCAAAAGGGATTGGCGGGTCATAATGATCCTGGAGGTAAGCCCTTCGCCCAGTTCCCACGGCGGCTCATCCTCAAAGTAACGTCCGCAATAGCTGTACACAAGATGAACCAGATTCGTATGCGGATCATAGAGCAAAATATCGGCGATCTCTGCGCTGAATATCTCACGCATTTTATCGCCCACGTTGTATGTTACAGTCCGGACATCCAACGTTCTGGTCATGGCTTCGCCCACGCTGTTAAGGATGGCGAGTTCCGCGTTGCGGGATTCAGTCTCTTTCAACAGGCGTTGCGTCTCATCGAAGAGACGAGCGTTTTCGAGGGCCACTCCCATGCTGGATGCAACGGTGGTCAACAATCGGGTGTCGGCTTCGGTAAAGGCATTTTCCTTCTCATAATTTTCCGTGACGATATTCCCCAACACATGATCGCTCCCGATGATTGGAACAAAAACCGAAGATTTGCTCTGGTCGGTGCCGGGCACCGCCACACTTCCCGCTTCCATCATTTCTGCCAGGGTATTCAATATGACAGGCTTCCGCGTTAGCACAAGCTTTTCCCATGTTCGTCCGCGAGGTGTGGCGCTGGGGATATTGATACGTTGCCCATGTTCATATTCATATAGATAATGAATCAGGTTCGTACCCGGCTCGTACCAGCGGATTCCGATTTCGCCGGTATTCAACACCTCCCTCAATATATCGCCGACCAGGTTAATAATGGATTGAAAATCCAGCTTCGATGCGAGTCCCTGCTGGATGGAGTTGATGATCTGCAATTCCGAATTCCGCTGGCGCGTCTCTTCGATGGCAAGCTTGTATAATTCCTTTTGCGTTTTGGATTTGTTGATCGTGACTGAATCAGGCTTGAGGTCCGCCTGATGACGCGATGTTTTCCTC
>JACRBH010000199.1 GCA_016234535.1 Chloroflexota bacterium | reverse complement strand
TTTTGGCGAAGGCATTGCTTTTCACACCTGCTTTTTATACACCCGCATCGCAAAGAAATAAGCCACGAGCATAATCCCGACGCACCACGCGAGCGCAATCCAGATGTCATTACCGACAGGCTGGCCTGACAGCAGCGCACGGATGGCATCCACAATCGAGGTCACCGGCTGGTTTTCGGCAAAGGTGCGAACGCCTGACGGCATTGATTCGGTGGGCACGAACGCAGAACTGATAAAAGGCAGGAGATGAATCACAAAGGCAAATGCACCTGCGCTATCCACCGATTTTGCGGACAGCCCCGCAATCGCGGCGATCCATGTCAGGGCCAGTGTATACAGCGCGAGTATGCCAGCCACGGCAAGCCATGACAACACCCCCGCCGGCGAGCGGAAGCCCATGATGAGCGCGACGAGAATAATGACGAGGACCGAAATCGCATTGGATACCAGTGAGGTCAGCACATGCCCCCACAGCGCGGCAGAACGCGCAATCGGCATGGAGTGGAAACGCTCGAAGATACCCCGTTGTTTATCCAGAAGCAGGCGATAAGACACGTAGCCTATGCCGTTTGCAATGGTCATTAGCAGGATACCAGGCAACAGGTAATTCACATAGTTATCCGTGCCGGTTTGAATGGCTCCACCGAATACATAAACAAACAACAGCATAATCGCAATCGGCGAAAGGGTGACCGTCATGATGGTATCCATGCTGCGAAAAATATGCCGCATGGAACGCCCAAGCATAACGCCCATATCATTAAAAAAATAATTCTTTGTAGTTTCCATTTAATTTTTCTCCTTTTTGCCAACAATTGCAAGAAATATATCCTCCAATGTTGGCTGTTTTTCAACATATTCCACCTTTGCGATTGGGAACATCTTTTTCAGGTCTGCAAGCGTGCCGCTGGCGATAATCCTGCCCTCATGCAGAATGGCAATTCGATCGGCAAGCTGTTCAGCCTCGTCCAAATACTGCGTGGTTAGGAATACCGTCGTGCCACCGTCGGCAAGTTCCCTGACAATCTGCCAAAACTCGATGCGCACCTCGGGGTCAAGGCCGGCAGTTGGTTCGTCGAGAAAAATGAGCTGCGGTTTTCCCACAAGACTCATGGCGATGTCGAGCCTGCGGCGCATACCGCCCGAATAGGTGGAAACTCTGCGGTCGGCGGCGTCGGTCAGTCCAAAACGATGCAGTAGATCATCCGCCACCTGACGCGGGTCTTTGAGGTGCCGCAGCCTGGCGATCATGATCAAATTTTCCCGCCCGGTCAAGATCTCGTCCACAGCGGCATACTGCCCGGTCAGGCTGATCGACTGGCGCACATGGTCGGGCTTTGCTGCAACATCGAAGTCGTTGACGGTGGCAGTGCCGCTATCCTGTTTGAGCAGCGTGGTGAGGATTTTGACAATCGTTGTCTTGCCCGCGCCGTTGGAGCCGAGCAAGGCGAAAACACTTCCTTTTTCCACCTCAAAATCCACGCCCTTTAGTACATGAAGTTTCTTGTAGGACTTTTGCAGCCCATTCACTTGAATTGCCTGGTTTTGCATATTCTTCTTCTCCTATGTCATTGCGAGGAGGATGCACTTCCCGTCGACACTTGCGCCGTACGCCAGTGTCGTCACAAAGAACGCGGCTCGCAATGACGGAAATTATTAATTTACATATCCTTAGATGACAGTAACTTTTGATAAATCCACTTCCAAACCTTTGAGCGTGGCATAGGTTAATTTATCCATCATCGCGCCTTCAAAGTTGATGGTTTTGAGCGCGCGGATGTGTTTCTTAGACCAGGTAGACCAGGTAAACGGTGCAAGGAAGGACACATTTCTAAGGGTCGCACCTTTAAACGTAGCTTCGTTCAGCGACGTATTGTCAAACTTGACACCAATAAAGGTTTGCCCGTCAAGGCATTGGCCCCGCAAATCACAAAGCTTAAAGTCTACGCCGCTAAAGATACAGTTTTCAAAGATAGTCTTCGTAAGGTCGGTCGTCGTCAGCTTTACGTCGACCAGTTTTACATCGGTGAATTTTGCCCTGGTCAGGTCTGACGTGTTGAATTCGGTACGCACAAGAATGGCTTTTTTGAAACTTGCATCTGTAAGATCACTGACGTACAGGCTGCAGTCGGTCAGATCTGTGCCGTCAAAATTAGCTTCACGCATATCGCTGGCCTTAAACGAGCTGCCGGTCAAGTCTGCACCTGAAAAGTTGGAGCCGCGCAACGCGCTGGCATCAAATTTCCTTTTTTGCGCGGTAACGCCCGCAAAATCACCCTCCGGCAGGTTGCTCGCGCTGAAGTTTGTCAGCACCTGCCTCTCCAGCGAGCGGGAGAGGTTAGCCACATCCTGTACCGTTTGCTCAATGTCGCCGATGCTGTCAATGGTCATCTCGAAGGCTGTTTCATCATCCTTGCCTTCGGCCTTGAGTTCACGGAATCGCTCCTGTAAATCGGAGTGCAGGTCCGCCTTTAGCTCGGCGACGCTTTTTACTCCATCGTAGGGCGCAAAAACACCATTCAAATATTGGTTTAATTTCTCGTTCATAACATCATCTCCTTTACAATAAGTTATCGAGTACGCGCTTGGCATATTCCCAGTTATCTTTATTTTCAGAATAAGCCTTTTTACCTCTTGCGGTGATCTGGTAATACCTTCTCCTGCCGCCCTGGGACTCATCACCCCAATAGGAAGTGATGCTGCCGTCACTCTCCAGCCGCTTCAGGCTTGAGTACATGGTAGCTTCCTTAAGTTCATATTCACCAGATGAATTTACATGGATCAATTTCGATATTTCATATCCATACTTATCGCCGCTGAGCAATAACTTCAGGATGATCGTATCGGTATGACCTCTAAGCAGGTCTGAGGAAATTTTGTTGGGGTTGGTTGACTCGTCCATAGGTGTAATATACAACAAGGTACTATGTCTGTCAAGGTAGTCTGGTCATTTTGGTACTTTTGATATTCCCCAGAGAATACTTGAAACACCAAGGTTTTCAAGCACAGTTGCTACATGTGATGCTGGGCAGTAGTAAGAACGGTTTACTCGTTTGTGGTTGGTCTCTTTGCTTCCAACCATAAGTCTATGGCTTCAGCCACTCGATGAATCGGTTCTGCACGGAATATAGATTGCCCCCGCGCAAAAGTTTGAATCACTCCTACTAAGCGATATCGAATCCTACCATCTGGATCGCGTTCAACTGAAAGAATGGGCCCACCACTCATTCCTTTTGCGTCCTCAAGATCAAATTCAGGATAATCTGGATAAGGCAATATTTGTCCATAGAATGCTTCTGGACTTGACCACACTGGGTCTTCGCCAAATTCTGAAGGCGGTTGTATTTCTTTAAGAGGCAGACATGCAATATCAGCTTTAACAGCATTTAGAGTCTTGTTGTTGGATGAGGGTGTTTGAGTATGATGAGACCATGGACGAGGAAATCCTATAGCGTAATAACCCTCAGGGTTTGCCAAATCAAGATTCTTCCATATTCCAGAATGGATGGTTTCTATTTTTTTATTCCTCATTAGATTACCAACATCTAAAAGGCTAGGCAAGACGACCCCAACATCAAGACCAGATTCGCGCCATGATTTCATAGCAACATCTATCCGGTGCAAATTAACAGACTCCGCTTTGGATGCTTCATAACCGTCGAGCCATGCCATTGCCGACAACTTGAAGTGAGGCGATGAAAGTATTTGAATGAGTTCATCAACAACATGGCCTGCAGTGAGCCAAACGATTGTTTCGCCATGTTTCAACAGAATGCCAGTGTAAACGTTGTACTGAATCTTGCGATCCACTGAACCAGCTACAAGCAAAGGAAGTAGATGTTTCTTAAACTGCTTGATTAGAACTGAAGATGCAGTTGCCGTTTGCCACCAGTCTGGAGGTAATTCAAGCAATTTTGCTGCGGAAACGTCTGAGTTATCGTCGTTTTGTGTCATTTTGAACCTTAGCAAGGTTTATCCACGAGCTAACAATTAGCGTAAGTAGCTCTTAGTGAATGTTGGCATAGTATAAGCCTAATTATTTTTACTTCGTTGTTTTATCATTTCCTATACCTTAGCTCCCTCAACACCTCCTCCGTATCCTCCCCATCAACGGCGGCGGGAGGCGATACTCCACGGGCGTATCGCTCATCTTCAAAAGAATCATTTTTTATAATGTAACGCAACAACTCCCGAACCAAACGTTTTTGACCCAACAAGTTTTAATGAAAGGTCCTTGCCCGTTTCGAACAAGCGGGGACCTTTTCCCGCAATGATCGGGTGAACGACAAAGTGATACTCGTCGATGAGATCCCATTGTGCAACTTGCGATGCGATGCTCAGTCCACCAATGGAAATACTTTTCCCTGGCTGTCCTTTTAACTTCATGATCTCTTCTCGAAGATTTGAGTGGAGGAGCGTCGTGTTGTTCCACTCTACGCTCTTCAACGTCGTTGAAAAGACAATCTTTGGCATGGAATCGAATACACGCGCGAATTCGTTGGTTACTTTCGTTTCCGATTGATTCACTGCGACATCGTGCCAGTATGGATACATCAAGTGATACGTGTTGCGTCCGAAAATTTCAACACCTGAATCACGCAAGAGCCCGGTGAAATACTCGTGCAATTCGTCGTCGACGACTCCCGATTCATGTCCGCAGCAGCCGTCTATCGTGATGTTGATTGCAAAAATAACTTTTCTCATTTGTTGTTCCTCTGACATTTTTTACTCCTTTATTAACTGAAGGAAAGAGTGCCAACGCAAATATGAAGATTTCAAATGCAACGACTCTGTTCATTACCTTAACCGTTTGCATAGTCCCGCACGTCTTTTGCGGGGTGTCATTGGCTCTAAAATAAAAAATCGTTGGGCGTAGTATAAACCCACTTATTTAGAGTTTAGAATTTTATACCTTCCTTCCATCATCCCGATATCCCAACTCCCTCAACACATCCTCCGTATGCTCCCCCATCAACGGCGGATGCAACCGATACTCCACGGGCGTATCGCTCATCTTCAACGGCGAACCAACCAGAGGCAGCTCGCCAATGGTGGGATGATCCATCTTCACAAGCATCCCGCGTTCCTTTACAGTTGGCATCGAAAAGACCTGCTCAAAGTTTTGAATCGGTCCGCATGGAATTTCGGCTTCGTCAAGTTTTGTCAGCCAATCAGAGGCAGAAGCGTGCTTGAAAATGTCTGCAAGCAAAGGAATGATTTCAGTGCGGTTTTGTACACGCGCTGAATTTTTCGCAAACCTTGGGTCATTTAGCAATTCCAATTTACCAATTACTTTGCACAAGGCGGCAAACTGTTTATCATTCCCCACCGCAATCGCAAACCATCCGTCACTGGCTTGAAAACTTTGATACGGCACGATGTTCGCGTGCGCATTGCCATGCCGCTTTGGGAATTTACCGGAGATCAAATAATTACTCGCGACGTTCGCCAGCCAGCCCAACTGTGAATCAAATAATGAAATATCAAGATGCTGTCCGCGCCCGGTCAGCGTGCGCGCTTGCAACGCGGCGAGGATGGAAATGATCGCGTTCTGCCCCGCGAACAAGTCCACGACTGCCACGCCTGTTTTCATCGGCTCGCCTTCGGGTTCACCAGTGATGCTCATCAACCCGCCCAGAGCTTGAATCATAAAATCATAGCCGGGCTTATCCCTCATCGAACCCGTCTGCCCAAAGCCGGTGATCGAGCAATAGATCAACTTCGGTTTCAATTCATGCAGGGTTTCAAAATCCAGGCCAAAATTTTTCAGCGTACCCGGACGAAAATTTTCAACCAGCACATCACTTTGCAGAGCAAGGTCTCGCAAAACTTTTTTACCATCATCGGTTTTCAAGTTGATCACAATTCCGCGCTTGTTGCGGTTGACGCACAAATAATACGCGCTCTCCCCTCCCGCGAACGGCGGCCCCCAGCCGCGAGTCTCATCACCTTCGGGCGGCTCCACTTTGATCACATCCGCTCCCAGGTCACCGAGAACCATCGTACAATAAGGGCCAGCCAGCACGCGGCTTAAATCCAGTACATGAATTCCTTGTAAAGGTTGCATGAGTCTCCTAAAAAATTTTCGTCATTGCGAGCCGCGCTCTTGTTCTTCGCGGCGAAGCAATCTCCAATACGGCGATGAGATTGCTTCGTCGGAAAGAGCATCCTCCTTGCAATGACGGAAAAGCAAACATATGAAACGCGACCTCTATTTTAGCAAACCAATCATGAATGCGGCGGGATCATTGGGATTCGCGCCGGACCCGCGCAGTGGGATTCCTTTGGATTCATTTGGCGCCTTCATTACGAATCCGATCTCTCTCCGCCCGCGCCTGCCGACTGCCCAACCGGCTTTGATCCAATTCCCCGGCGGATTCCTGCTGCATACAGGCCTGCCGAATCCCGGGCTATCCTCTGTGCTCAAAAAACATGCCGCACGCTGGAACCGCGCTGACTTGCCCATCATCGTCAACCTGATGGCTGACCGCCCTGAAGAGGCCCAGCAAATGGTGAGAAGCCTTGAAAACATCGAGAACGTGATGGCCGTTGAGCTTGGCTTCGCCCCATTATTAACTGACGATATTATTCTATTGAATTTGGAAATGTGCGCTGGTGAATTGCCGTTGATATTTTCACTCCCCACTGAACAGGTATTATCGTTGGGGTCGAGATTGATTCAGGGAGGCGCGGCGGCGATCAGCATTTCAAGTCCGCGCGGCGCGTTGATGAACAATAATGAAATGGTCACTGGCAGGCTGTATGGCCGATCTCTTTTTCCGCGCTCATTGGATATTGTCCGCTCGGCGGCGATCCTTGAGATCCCCGTCATCGGCGCCGGCGGTGTGTGGACGGAGAAAGACGCGGCGGATATGCTCCTGGCGGGGGCAATGGCTGTCGAAACAGATGCCCAGCTATGGGTCCCGAAAGATGCGAGTGCCGAGAGCACATCGCGCTCCAATGTGATTCCCTGAGCGGCATTATGATGTTAGTCAAATAAAAAAGAGTCCCGCTGAAAAGCGGGACTCTTTTTGGTTGGTTAAGAATTACAGAACGACGACTTCAGCAGCCTGCAAACCCTTGGGGCCTTTTTCGATGGTGAACTCCACCTTTTGGCCTTCCTGCAGGTTCTTGAAGCCTTCACCCTTGATGGCAGAGAAGTGGACGAAAACATCGGGGCCGCCTTCGCGCTCGATGAAACCGAAACCCTTTGTGCCATTGAACCACTTAACCGTACCGATTACACGATCAGACATTTTTTGCCTCCTAAGCAAAAGAAAAAATAAGGTGACGCAGTATGTCTTTCATCGGGCGGTTAAATAAAGCAACTCAAAGGGTTAGCTTTGAGCCGTCGTCTTCATACTTCCACAACGAAAAGCTACTTGCATCCTACGAGCGCAACTTTATCATGAAATTCTCATCTTGACAATTATTTCACTGGCTCCAAAATCATGACGGGAATATGCCTGTGCCGGGCGCGAACTTTATATAGGTCATATCCTTTGTAATAAGAGACAGCCAGCTTCCAAAATCTTTCGTATTCTTCACCTGAAGCTTCACGAGCAATATATTCGCGCGAAGCTCCTTTCCATTCAACCTGACATTTCGGGTTGGCTTTGAGGTTGTAATACCATGAAGGGTTATGAGCCCGCCCAAAGTTGGAAGCGATGAGCGCGATTTGCTCACCCTCGCCAAATCCATACAAAACAAGGGTACGCGGTTGTTTGCTTTTTGCGCCTATCGAAGTGATCTGAAACGCCGGGATTCCAACGAGCCAACTGGAGAAGAATAAACGTCCCCCGCTTATTTTCCAGAAAAAACCATCAACCCTATGCAGGATGGGTGTGATGATGGCAGTAACCGGTTTTTGCATGAAAAAGTAAAGCAGGCCGCGTTGGAATAAGTTGGGATGAGGGGGCATTGGATTTACTTTTCCAACCAGATGGTTACGGGGCCGTCATTATGAATTTCCACTTCCATGTGGGACCCGAATTGACCTGTTTGAGTCGGCACACCATGACTTCGTAATAATTCAACAAAGCGATTCACCAAAGGAGACGCGACTTCGGGCAATGCCGCATCAATGAAGGAAGGGCGGCGGCCTTTGCGGGTATCGGCATAAAGCGTGAATTGCGAAACAACGATGGCCTCGCCTTTCACATCCAACACTGAGAGGTTGGTCTTGCCATGTTCATCTTCAAAAATGCGCAGGTTTGCAGTCTTTTCAGCGAGGAAGGCGGCTTGCTCCTCGCCGTCATCGTGTCCGATACCCAATAAAATCAGCAGACCATTTCCGATTTTGGAAATGGTCTTTTCTTCTACTGTGACGCTTGCGCGGGAAACTCGTTGGATCAATAGGCGCATATAATTTTCAACGTAGGGGCGGGGTAATCCCGCCCCTACTACAAGATTATGGCAACTGCATCGCCTCGCGCACTTCGATCATGGTCTGCTCGGCGATGGCGCGGGCGCGGTTTGCGCCATCGTGCAATATGTCTTGAATCTTATTTGGATCGGAAGCGAGTTCAGCGCGTTTGGCGCGGAAAGGCTCAAGGTGTTTGTTCAAATTATTGGCAAAGCGAAGTTTGCAATCCACACAGCCGATGCCCGCCTTGCGGCATTCGACATTGATCATATCCACTTCATCCTGCGGGGAAAAAAGTTTATGCATGGTGAACACGTTGCAAATGTCCGGGTTGCCCGGGTCAGTGCGGCGCAGGCGCGCAGGGTCGGTGACCATTTCCTTGACCCGTTTGACAGTCTCTTCGGGCGTGGTGGCGAGTTCGATATGATTGTTCAAACTCTTGCCCATCTTATCCTTGCCGTCAATGCCGAGTACTTTCAGCACTTCGGTATGCTTCACTTGCGGCTCGACCAGCACCTTCGTATGATAACGATAATTAAAGGAACGCACAATCTCGCGCGCAAACTCGATATGCGGAGCCTGGTCAATGCCGACCGGGACAATATCGGTCTTGTAAAGCACGATGTCCGCGGTCATCAAAACGGGATACCCGACCAGCCCATAATTAATGTTTTCAGGCTGTTGGCGCACCTTCTCTTTGAAAGTCGGCAGATCGGTCAGCTTGCCGAACTGCGTCACCATCGAGAGATAGGTGTGCAATTCCATCACCTGCGGCACATGCGACTGGACGAAGACAATGGAATCCTCGGGGCGAATACCGGCCGCGAGCCAATCCAGCGCCATCTCCAGCGTATTCTGTTTCAGTTCCTGCGTGGTCTCAACCGTGGTCAGCGCATGGACATCCACAATGCAGTAAATACATTCATAATCATTCTGCATACCAACATAATTCTTGATCGCACCCAAATAATTACCGAGATGCTGACGACCCGTCGGGCGCGCGCCCGAAAACACTCTGCCTTTTTTTGCCATTCTCTATCTATCCTTCAACCAATTTATGAATAATATCGACGATCTCGCCCGCTTCTGCGTGACGCTTCAACCGCAACTTGGAAAAGACCAGTTCCCCGTTCACCCCTACCTCGAACCTGCCTCCGTCCGAGGGAATTAACGCCACCGATTCAATGACGTGCTCGTATCCTTTGAGCAATTCATCCATCAAGCTCACGGCTCGATTGGTGTAATGTCAAACCGCGCAATAGACAATCTCGATCTTTAGCATGGGATTCTCCATAATTCAGGTGACAGTCACCTTTTTTCTACTAATATTAGAAAATTATAACATGACGTGTCACAGGCTTGTCCCGCCTTGTCAACCACGCTATAATCTCCAGCGTTGTAATGGAAAGAAAGCAAGGAGAAAATAAATGCCAGTCTATACTTATCGTTGTGAAGCTTGTGGTATCCAATTCGAACGCCACCAATCATTCACAGACACACCGTTAAAGACCTGTCCCGAATGCCGTAAGAAGGCGCTCAAGAAGGTCATCACGCCGACCAAGATCATATTTAAAGGTTCAGGCTTTTACGCAACAGATCACAAGTCGCCTTCGGGTGATTCATCAAGCACAAAGAAAGCCGATAAGAAAGAAAGCGCGCCCAAGGAACCTGCTCCCACAGAGAGCAAGCCCGCCAAGAGCGAGAGTTCGGAATAAACTAAATTTTGAAAAAGCGCGGTGCCAGTTGCGCCGCGCTTTTTTTTGCCTTCATTTTTTGAAAAAGGAGAAATTCTCATGTCCATGGAAGATATACTTAAAACACTTGTCAATTCCCGCCAACAGGGAAGTTCATCCCAAAGCGCAGACCCAATGGCCGATTTGGTCGGCGGCCTGCTCGGCGGCGGAAAATCACAGGGCGGGGTGAACCTGTCTGATGGAATAGACCTGGGAGATGTGGCGGGGCTGGTCGGCGGGTTTATGGGCACAACACAACAGTCACAGGGAGCAAGCCCGCAACAAGCCAGTGGATTGAGCGGCATGATGGGCATGTTGGAATCTGTCATGGGCGGGCAGGGCACAGGCCAGAATGACCCGGTCATGATGATGCTACAACCGTTCGTGGCGCCACTCGCAAAAAAGGCGAACATTTCTCCCGAGATCGCCATGATCGTGGTTTCCTTTGTGGCGCATAAATTACTGGCGCATCACCCAACTTCAGGGCGCGATTCAAACTCCTTCGATCTGGAAAACTTGTTACAACAGGTAGGCTCAGGGAAAATCGATTCAAACATGCTGCGTTCCAGCGGGATGGTGAATGAACTCTCGAAGAAGACCGGTCTGGATGAAGCGACCGCCGCCAAGAGTTTGGAATTTGGTTTTTCCCTCGTTGGTAAAAGCGCGGCAGGCTTGATGAACAAAAGCAGGCCAGCGCCTAAAAAGCCGTCAGCGACAAAGGCAGGATAAAAGGATAAAGCTTGGAGCGGGACGGATTTGGTCCCGCTCTTTTCTTAAGAGAATGCCCGGGTTTTTCGCACCAGCTTCAAGGTCCAATACGAAGCGAAAAGCAGGGGGATGAAGGCAAATCCCGCGCTGATGTACGCCATCTTGTTATATCCCAGCGCGGCGAAAATGAATCCGCTCTCCAAACTGCCTAGCGCGGAAGCAAGCCCCACCAGCAGGTCGCTAAAGCCTTGCGTGCGCGAACGCTCCAGCGGCGAAAGTTGATCGGCAAGCAAAGTGGAGCCGCCGACAAAACAAAAATTCCATCCAAGACCGAGTAAAAATAAAGCGACACCCAGGGGCAAAACATCAGGTGAGATTGTGGCGGCGAAACAAGCCAGCACAAGGGTGGCAGAACCAATAATGATAACCTGCCCGCGTCCCCAACGATCTGCAAGGCGGCCTGAAATAATCGAGAAGGCGTACATGCCGACTGTGTGGGCGGAGATCACAATTGAGATGTCGCCAAGCATGTGATTATGGTCGCGCATGTGCAGCGATGTAATAACCATGACCAGCACCATCACCATTTGACCCAATACCATGCTGACGACTGCGACCTGCGCGGCAGGCTGGCGCAGAATCTCGAACACGCTTCGCACCGCGTCCGAGCCTGATACTGTTTCTGGGAATTTTGCCGCCACCTCTTTGCCGACCTCGCGCGGGTCGGGGCGCAATCCAAAAAACACGACGACTGCCGCAACCGCAAACAGCGCCAGAGCCACAAGATACGCGCCGGCAAGTTCATTGATGCCCCATGATCCAACCAGCGCGCCCGCAGGCCCGGCCACGAACGGCCCAACCACCGAGCCAACTGTGCCGCCGATAACCACATTTGAGATCGCGCGTCCGCGATGTTCAGGTCGATTCACTTCCGCCGCCGCAAAACGGCCAAGCTGCACAGCCGCATTGGCAATGCCCATCAAGACCATTCCGCCAAGAAAGACTGTAAGGGAATGAATCGCAATGGCATGGAATGCGACCCCCGAGCCAATGACGCCGATGCATAAACCTGCGGTCAACCCGCCGCGACGGCCAATTGCATCGAAAATATATCCCCACATAAATGCGGCGAATGCGCCCGCTAAAAGGTACACCGCCGACGGCACGCCGGCCCAATTCGCATGTTGACTTAGCTCCCTGCCCACAATGGAATTAAGAGTGGAGGCGGCAATAAACCCTGCGGAAGCCAGGGATTGCTGGGCGAAGAGGATGGCTGTTATTTTTCGGGCAATGGATTCAAGGTTTTTCATCTAGGTTCAGGTTCCTTACTTACTCACCTTACGCGGTAACGCGAGACGCTTCGCAGTCTCGCAAAATGGGCGACATAAACCTCCATACGGGGACAATGTGTCGCGCTACAGGCGGACTGTTTAAGGTGACTTACTTAAGTTTAGTGTTAAAAACTTTAGCCGCGAATTTCAGTAAAGCACAGGTTGAGCGGAATGCAGACTTTAGTCTGCAATTTTACAGAGGCAAAGCGGACTGAAATCCGCGCTCCGCGTAATTAGCGGCAAAAAACAATGAAACAAGAGAGGCAAGAACCAACTCTAAATTCAAGTCCTTGTAGTGATGCGAAATTATACACTCTATAAAAAGCGGCCTTGAGCAAAACTCAAGGCCGCCATGTCGATTACAGACAACTGGTTACTGACTATCGTCCCATCGCATCCATTACAGCCACGGAAGCGATCTGCACGATGGTATTCACATCGTCACCGGTTTGCAGCACATGTACAGGCGCACCCACGCCAAGCAAGATTGGGCCAATGGCCTTGGCATTTCCAAGACGGGCCAACAGCTTGTACGCAATATTCGCAGACTCGAGCGAGGGGAACACCAGCACATTCGCATCCTTCACCGCACTGAATGGATAACGCGCCTCCACGATCTCAGGGACAACAGCGGTATCAGCTTGCATTTCGCCATCCACACACAGATCAGGCCGTCGGGCTTTCAACAAATCAACAGCCTTGCGCACCTTGTCCGATAACGGATGCGGCGTGGAGCCGAAGTTCGAGAACGAAAGGAAAGCCACATGCGGATCAATCTCCAACTTTTTGGCGTAATCCGCTGCGAGGGCGGCAATATCCGCAAGGTCTTCGGCGGTGGGATCGATGTTCACGGTGGCATCAGTAAACAGGAAAACCTTTTCCTCGAAGATCATAATGTACACGCCCGCCGCGCGCGTCACGCCCGGAGCGGTACGATGGATTTGCAAAGCAGGGCGGATCACTTCCGGGTAATCATAGGTCAGGCCGGAAATGAAGGCATCCGCATCACCCATCTTCACCATCAACGAGCCAAGGATATTGGGGTCGCGCACTTTCTTGAGCGCATCACTTGCCATCAGCCCCTTGCGCTGGCGCAATTCATAGAATGATTCGGCATACGCATCAAGCTTGTTAAATTTATCGGGATCGACGATCTCAGGTTTGTAATCAATGCTCAAGTTATTAATTTGTCCTTCGATCACATCCTTACGCCCGATCAAAACAGGAGTGGCGATGCCTTCCTCCTGTATCTGATACGCAGCGCGGATGATCTTCTGTTCCTCGCCCTCCGCGAATGCAATGCGTTTAGTGCCGCCGGAAGAACGCGCCTTATTCTGGAAGAAGTAACGAATCCGCTCGCCCTTGCCCTGACGATAAGCCAGTTGTTCGCGATATTCGTCGATATCAATTTTCTTGCGTGCCACGCCGGTCTTCATCGCCATCTCAGCGACAGCAGGCGCTTCCCACAATAGCACACGCGGATCGAGCGGAGTCGGCAAAATATATTCACGTCCAAACTTCATCGCCACGCCGCCATAGGCGCGGATGACCGAGTCCGGTACATCTTCCTTCGTCAACGCGGCCAGCGCCTTGGAGGCCGCAAACTTCATCTCTTCATTGATACTCCTCGCACGCACATCCAAGGCACCGCGGAAGATGAACGGGAAGCCCAACACATTATTCACCTGATTTGGATAATCAGAACGGCCCGTCGCAATGATCACATCTTTGCGTGCGGCTTTCGCTAATTCAGGCTTGATCTCCGGGTCGGGATTCGCCATCGCAAAGATGATCGGGTCCGCAGCCATTAACTTGACCATTTCAGGCGTCAACACATTTGCAACAGATAAGCCATAGAACACATCCGCACCCTGAAGCGCATCGGTCAAGGTGCGCGCATCGGTTTCAACAAGGAAGCGTTCCTTATATTTATTCATGCCTTCCTTGCGGCCTTTATACACAACGCCCTTGCTGTCGCACAACATGATATTCTCGCGCTTCACACCCCAGCGAATCGCCAATTCGGCGCAGGAGATTGCCGAAGCACCCGCGCCTGAAATGACAATGCTGATCTCATCGTGTCTCTTCCCCACGATCTCCAGCGCATTTGCCAGCGCGGCAGAAGAAATGATGGCCGTCCCATGCTGGTCATCATGGAAGACGGGAATGTCCAGCATCTTCTTGAGTTCTTCTTCGATGTAAAAACATTCGGGGGCTTTAATGTCTTCGAGATTGATCCCGCCAAAGGTCGGAGAGATCGCCGCAACAACTTTTATTATCTCATCCGGGTCGTGTGAATTCAATTCAATATCAAAGACATCAATATCGGCAAACTTCTTGAATAACACCCCTTTGCCTTCCATCACTGGCTTGCTTGCCAATGCGCCGCGGTCACCAAGTCCCAAAATTGCCGTACCGTTGGAGACCACCGCCACCAAATTCCCCTTGGAGGTATATTCATAAGCATCCTCGGGATTCTTCTCGATATCGAGAACCGGCTCCGCCACACCGGGTGAATACGCCAAACTTAAGTCCCGCTGCGTATCCATCGGTTTGGTCGGCACGATTGCGACCTTGCCGGGTTTTCCCTTTAGACGATGATATTCAAGCGCATCTTCACGTGTAATTTTAGCCATACAGCCTCCAGTGATTTAATAGATTCAGGGAAATTCAAACATTTGCAAATTATCACATGACTTGACAAAAGAAAACAGTTCCTTTTGTCACAATTTTGCGCGATAAACGCAAAAGCCCATATATGTTCTTACCCCAATCAGACAAAAAGTTCCGTATGTGAGGATGCAAATTCAGTAAATCGCAGGCTGCATGGATTGCGGACTTTAGTCCACCTGGTTGGATAAAAGTGAAGACTATTGCGATTTTACAATTAAACCGAGCAAAAAGACCTTAACGCGAAGTGGTCCTTGAAGGTTCGCGAAAATTCGCCCAATTCGCGGCTTGCGCGTTAAAAGGGGAATTGGGAATGCTCGCTTAATTTGTTTATGCTCAAAAGTCTGCATTCCAAAGCAAATTCGTGATTTACTGGATTTACCATTTTCCCTGAGCGAGAAATCAGGGTTAGGGTTCTGTGAGTGACAGTCTCCCAATGAAACCCAATCCGCCGGTAATCAAAACTTTTTGGTGAAAATATGCGGCCGCAATATCCATTATGGTTTCTTATTGTGTAAATGCTCTTTTCGAATCACAAGCATCCAATACAAACCTGCAAGCTGGTACAGGGTGCGGGCAATTCGCCAGGGGATGAAAAATTGAGACACGCCGTATTTTCTTGAATAATGACTGACCGGGATTTCCCCAAATACATACCCTGCATCCTGAATTTTTTTTACCAATTCCAGGCAGATCGCCCCGCTGACGCTCTTCAATTCAATCTCTTCAAGGATCCGCCTTGGGATCAAACGAAAATCACAATCCACGTCGCGGATGCGAATGCCGAAGAGAAATTTAACAAAGTAGTGATACGCCCTCCCGATCACGACTCTCATCCATGAGTCATGGCGGGTCAACTTATATCCATTGACCACATCCACCTTATCGTGAAGCGCATCCACCAGATTAACTAATTCCAAAGGGTTGTATTGGGAGTCGCCATCGGTATAAAAAACCCAGTCCTTTGTTGCGGAGGAAAAACCTGTACGTAATGCTGCACCGTATCCTTGATTGTGAGGATGTGTAATGACCCGCAATTCTGAATATCTGGCGGCTGTTTCTTCCAACATTACGGAGGTATAGTCTGAACTGCCGTCATTGACAACGATAATCTCAAAATCTTCGGCTACCTGATTTAATGCAATCCATGCAGCGGCCACCATGCTGGCAATTGTGCCGCCGTCATTGTAGGCGGGAAAAACCGCGCTGATACTGGAAACTCTTTTACGCCCTGTTTTGTTTTCCAGTACGCCTGTCATTTTCTGCCCACCGCAATCACGCTCAATCCATAAGGCAGGGAGGTATGCGCCGCAAAGGGGGCTTCACTTGCGAGAATAAATTTCAAAAGATTATTGAATATGCCCGCATTCATTGCAAGATCAGATTGGTTATCTTTTGGCGGGAAAATTCTTTCACCTAGTCTTTTTACCACAGCCAAAGGAAAAAGCCACGTATTTGCATAGGAAAGATGTTCTACGACAAAACCACTTTGCTCGAGCAATTCCTTGACTAGTTTTTTTGTATAACGGCGGTTTGTATGCACGCGTTTATCGTGCTGACCGCGCAGCCAATCATAGGCGGGCAGGCGCAATAGGATGCGTCCGGTTGGAGTCAGTACGCGGAAAAGTTCAGTCATGGCTGCGGCATCACTGGAGACAGCCCGCTCGTAAAGAACATCAAAGCTGGTGACAAGCTCAAAGGAAGCAGGAGCAAACGGCAGGTTAAGAACAGAAGCGCGGACAAGGCGGAGAGCTTTTCTCTTGCGGCAGAAATCCAACGCTTGTGGATATAAATCCACGCCTGTCACCTTTCCATATTCTGCGAGGTAGGTTGTCATGGCTGCGCCCGTTCCACAGCCTGCATCGAGAATCCTTGGTTGTGGAATAGGTGCCCAGCGATTGAGCACCGCACGCGTGACAACTTCCATTCCCTGATACCACCAATGGCGTTCCTCAACCTGATACATTAGTTCATATTCGTTCGGATCCAATTCTCCTCTAAGGGACCCGATATGCCAGCAAAATGGTATTGCTGCAATCATACTGATAACGAAGTTCGCCGCCGGGATGGGCTCGCGCCCAGTCTTCCAATTCGGAAATGCGCTCCGGGCTCGCGATGATGGTTTCTCCATGGACTGGATTCAACGTATCAATTGGGTCTGGAAAGTTCGTTATCTTTCTGCTCTCGCCCAGATAATCTGTTGAGCCGTGGCTGCCATAAAAATACGAGCTGTTACTTAGCAGGTAGACCGGCAATTCATTATCTATAGTTTTAACGTAACCGCCGAGATAGGATGCAAAACGCCCAATAAGGTCGCCGCCAAACCGGCAGCGACCGGCAAAATCACCGTAATATGTCCATATGTTAAAAGCAAGCAGGCTGGCCAGAATGGCTGAGACAGAAAACATATAAGCAGTGCGCGAACTCTTTGGATCCAATGTCAACATTTCAAGAATCCGCTCAAGCCCTAAAGCTGCCATAAGAAGTGCCGGGGGCAGAGCCATTAACATACGATAGGAATCTGCAGATGGAGGGATGGCAAATATTCCCACTGAAAACGTGGACGCCCAAAAATAACCATTCAAAAGCAGGTAGGCAGGGTTTCGAATCCGCCACAATGCGATGGCAAGCCCAAACAGAAACATGGTGCTGGAGACCATGCTCATCATAGGCGCTGGAGAACCATAAAAATCAACAGCCGGATAATAGGTCAATGAAAGGAAGGCATGCATAAATCGTCCGAACAGGATTTCAATGGCGCTTTGACCTGTCAACTGCATGGTATTTTCAAGCCAGCCGGATTGAAACGTGCCGTTCTGCGCCATTCTATCGAGAAATTCATTGGGGCTGAGGTATATATAAAATGCCGACGGCAGGATGGTAATCAGGAAACCACCCCAAAAAACCACAGCCTGGGTTAAGCGGGGCTTGAACCATGGGCGATAAAACAGAAATGCGATCAGCATATAAACCAGCACAAGCGCCATAATGACCTGGGAGGTCAGATATACCGAAAAGTGTATCGCCAACAGAATGCCGCTGACGGCTGTTCTCCAGGATTCCTTTTTTTCCAAACCGCTAATCAAAAAATAAAGCTCAAGAGGCACGAGCCAGGTCCCATGAATATACGCGACAGAAGCGATACGACTGAAATGGATGTGTGAATGTGAGAAAGCCAGGATGATGACCGTGATTAAGGCAATGCTTCGCCCACCGATCCAGCGTGACAAAAGATATAGTGACGGAATAGCCAGTATCCCCCCAATGGCCGGCACCAATCGTAGTGCAAAAGCATTGACTCCAAAAATTCTTATGGAAAGGTTGATTATTTGCAAATACATGGCGCCAAAGTTTTCCCATAGAGAAAAGGGATTGGCAAGCAAATCACTAATTGTCGACTGGGCCGCAAGACCAATCAACCCTTCATCGCCATCCAAGATGCGTGGAATCTCTCCCAGCCGATAAAGGCGAAGCCAGGCAGCAAACAAAGCCACAACAGACACGCAAAAAATCTCGTTGCGATTCTTTTTTATCCATGCAAGCACAATACTTGTCTCAAGGGACACATCGAAAAACGCAAAAACATAAGCCGCGGCGCTCAGCAGCCAGATCGTAATCACAGGAATGTAATTAACACGGGTAAACAGCATAAAATTTACAGTTGCCCCGGCCGCCAAAAGAGACAGCATGAATGAGGCCAATATCCAAAATACTCTTTCCTGAAAAATGAACCAGGTGGATATTTTTTGTAAAAATAAGACCGGGCGAATTAGTTGACCCACCATCAAAATTACCACGCCGAAAACGGCCAGCCATGTGTAGGGGGGAATTACCACGTTATCAATTATCGGGTTTGAAAAAATCAAAAATTGGCTGACCAGGAGAAAATAGATGCCTAGAAAAGTAAAGAAGCGCCGAATGTTCCTGATATTCTCCCCCAACTCAGGCATTTGATCAGTCATTGTTACCTCCGTATAATGAATAATTTGTATGAAATACTCAAAATGCGTACAAATCGAAGATTAAGCAATGTTACTTTCCATACCATAATACAGAACAAATTTTATCACACACAAAAAAGTGCTCCGACTCCATAAACTGTGTTTTTGCCCAACTTCAACGCCGCCAGGTTTGAAGGAAACCCGGAATGTTAACAATTCTTGAAATTCATGTATAATTCAGAAAATCCTTAGGGATTTATTAAGAAACTTCCGCCGCTCACGGCCTTGCTTGAAACTGACTGGAAAATGGTGCACGATCACTCCCCCGCCAAAGGCGTGGAGTTATTTTGTGAAGTCTATTTAGGACATTTTTTTGAGACGAAGACTGGCTTCACCCCCTATTACTGTGCTGTACATGACATAAACCGTCATTTACCTTGAACTATCTCCATCCGCTTCAAACGGGACCTGGAGACTGCTCAGCCAACCCAGACATTTCTCACAGCCAGGGCCGACCTGAAAGGATCGGAAGCCTTGGCTGTGAACTTTTAATCATGAAAAAGATAACCGCCATCACTACCCAAAAGAACAAAACCAACCGGGTGAACATTTACCTCGATGGAGAGTTTGCCTTCGGGCTGGCGCGCATCACGGCCGCGTGGCTGAAAACAGGCGATGTATTAAGTGAAGAAAAGATGGAAAAGTTACAGGCAGACGATACGCGCGAACGCGCCTATCAACAAGCCATGCTCTTCCTTAGCTATCGCGCCCGCTCCGAAAAGGAAATACGACAAAACCTAGGCAAGCATGAAATTCCGGAGACGATCATAGCGGAAACTCTCGAACGTCTCAAACAAGCCAGGCTTGCAGACGACAATCAATTTGCCCATATGTGGGTGGAAAATCGAAATACATTCCGCCCGCGCAGCAAACGAGCATTGGAGATCGAATTACGCCAAAAGGGACTTAACAATGAAGCGATACAGGCATCTCTGTCCGAGGTGGACGAAGAAGCCCTCGCCTACGAAGCAGGCTTGAAACGAGCGACCCGATTCAAAGGTCAGGAGTGGAGCGAGTTTCGTAAAAAGTTGAGTGAGTTCCTTGCCCGTCGTGGATTCTCATATTCCACCATCGCGCCCGTCGTATCCAGGATCTGGAACGAAACAAATGCCGATGCGCAACCTTACGAAGACAAGGACATACCATGACTCCGATTATTACTATTTTTATAGAATTACTAACGCTGATCATAGGCGTTGCCGCAGGATATTTTTTCCATCGCTATCAAGCTGAGCGCGCCGCAAAAGCGAAACAGGAAAAAGCCGATGATATTTTGAAAGCGGCGAATTCTCAGGCACGCTTGATCGAAAGCGGTTCGCGTGAAAACGCCACCAAGATCGTCCAGGCCGCAGAAGCGGAAATGAAGGAACGCCGCATCGAACTGAACCGCGAAACAGAACGATTGGACAAACGCCGCGGCGAACTCGACAGCCGCTTCGACAAGATCGAACAGCGCGAACAAACGCTGAACAAACGCCAGTCACAGGTTGACAAGCGCGCCAACGAGATAGACAAGCTGTACGAAGATCAATTCAAAAAACTTGAGCAGGTCGCAAACATGACTCAGGATGAAGCGCGCAAGGATCTGTTTGCCGCGGTTGAAAAGGAAGCGCGCGGCGACATGGCACGCATCATTCGCCAGATCGAAGCCGAAGCGCGTGAAGAAGGCGAGAAGCGCGCCCGCAAGTTGATCGCAGACGCGATCCAGCGCGTGGCATCCGAGCACGTGGCTGAAGTGACCCGCGCCGTTGTCACCCTGCCAAGCGAAGAGATGAAGGGACGCATCGTCGGCCGCAACGGGCGCAACATCAAGGCATTTGAACAGGCTGCGGGCGTGGATGTGATCGTGGACGATACTCCCGATTCAGTCACCGTCTCCTGCTTCGACTCGGTGCGCCGTGAAATTGGCCGCCGCGCATTATCAAAATTAATTCTGGATGGCCGCATTCATCCCGCGCACATCGAAAAGATCGTGGAAGATGAAACCAAGGCCGTCGAAAAGATCATCAACGAATCGGGCGAACAGGCGGCGTATGAAGCCAACGTTACCGGCCTGCACATCGAAGTCCTGCGCATGATGGGACGTTTAAAGTTCCGCACTTCCTATGGTCAAAATCAGCTCGCACATGCAGTGGAAGTTTCCAAACTCGCCGGCATTCTTGCAGCAGAACTCGGCGCAAATATCGAGCTCTCCAAACAAGGTGGTTTCCTGCATGATATTGGCAAAGCCATGGATCACAATCAGGATGGCACGCACGCCGGCCTGGGCGCGGAATTTTGCAAACGGTATGGCGTCAACCCGATCGTGGTCAATGCAATCGCTTCGCACCACCATGAAATTGATCAGGATACTGTTGAAGCGGTCATCGCCGAAGCGGCAGACGCGATCTCCGGTGCGCGGCCGGGCGCACGTCGCGAAGACCTCGAAGCCTACATCAAACGCATCCGCTCGCTCGAGGAAATGTCCATGTCATTTGAAGGCGTGCAGCAGGCTTTCGCCATTCAGGCGGGACGCGAAGTCCGAATCCTAGTCAAGCCGGATCAAATTGACGATTTATCATCTGCAAGATTGGCGCGCGATATTGCCAAGAAGATCGAGGAGACAATGCAATATCCCGGCCAGATCCGTGTGACGGTCATAAGGGAAACGCGAGCCACGGAATACGCCAAGTAGACCTTCCTTGCAAGGTTGTTGCGAATGAAACCCCCCAATTCTGAGGATGCTACAATAATGGGAATGTTCTCAAAATCCCAGTCGCCTCTCATGAAGTGGGGGATTTTTCTCGGGCTGTCAGCCGCATATTTACTCGGTGTAATTCTGCTGTTGCCGGTTATTGGAAGCCCAATTACGATATTAAGCGGGTTTGTTGTAGCGGCGGCAGGCTGGTATTTTGGAGTGGCGGGGGGAATAAGCAGCAGCCTGGCATTGATTATTACCAATTATTTTCTCATTACCGTGGTTGGGGGATATTCCCTGAATGAAAAAGTTTGGGGCGGTCAATTTGTTGGTTTTACCATGCTTCTTCTCATCGGCGCGGTTGCCGGGCGGCTGAGATACAGTCTCGAAGAAAGCTCACGGGTCGAAACCCAATTGCGCACCCGGGAACGATATCTCACCCTGCTTAAAATAACAACCAGCGATATTCTAAATAATAAAAGACCCGGCGATAAATATTATTCCCTGCTAACTCATCTCGTAAACTTATTTATCGCTGACTATGGCTATCTCGTTCGTTGGGATGTGATACAGGAAAAGGCAATCCTCATCACATCCACTATTTGGCCGGAACAGGACTCTTCCGATGCTGCGATGGAATCAATTGTATCCGCCATAACCGAGTCAGCATTGCAGGACGGGCGTATCCTGGTTATAAATGATGTGCCAGGCTCACAATACGCCGCCAGTCTCGCTCTTCCCAGGGAATTTTCATTTCCAGTCAAATCTGCGCTCTGTATTCCTTATATAACACAAGGGCACAAATTAGGCGCAACGGTTCTGGCATATAACACCCCGCGCCAGTTCACATCTGAAGAGCTTTATGAAGCGCAACAGGCCACCGATCAAATTGCGCTTGTTCTATGGACTGTCCAGCAGGAAGTGGAGATTCAAAAGCGGCTTAAAGAGACAAACGCACTCGCCAGGATCGGGCGTGCCCTGAGCGAGACTGAACGCACCGGTCCAAACACCGTCCTGCAACTGATCGTCGAGTCGGCGCGCGAATTAATCCCCCACACAGAACAGGCTGTAATCCATCTGCTTGATAATGAGGAGGATGCGTTAATCTCACAGGCCGCGCTGGGTTTTAGCGATGATGATGAGCAAAGCAGGAATCAATTCAAAATGCAATTGGGGGAAGGCATTGCCGGGCAAGTCATCAAGGAGGGAGTCACGATCAATGTTGCAGATATAAAAAACGATCCGCGCTTCGTGAGCATGGGCAATGAACCCGGCTATCGTTCCCTGCTTGTGGCTCCCATCCAAATCAAGGGAAAGCAGATCGGGACAATCAGCGTTCAAAGCAAGGATACGAATGCCTTCTCGGAAGGCGAAGCCGATTTGCTCAAGGCATTGGGAACCGAGGCCGCAGTCGCCATCGAAAACGCGCATTTGCTTGAAAGCACTCAGCAAGCGCTGAACGAGACGAATGCCCTTTATCACATCAATCAGGGATTGGTTGCATCGCTCGATCCGCAGGAATTATTACAAGATGTAGTGGAATTGCTGAAAAAGAATTTTGGCTATTATCACGTACAAATTTACGTTGTAGAACCTGAGACCGGCGACTTCATCCTGCGCGCGGGAAGCGGCGAGATCGGCAGGCAATTGATGGTACAGGGCTATCGTCTGCGCGCCGGGGAAGGTGTTGTAGGCTATACCGCCGAAACAGACGCGCCCTTCTTTACAAACGACGTGGACAGGCTGTTCTCCTTTGTGCGAACTCCGCTCCTGCCAGACACAAAATCGGAACTGACCGTGCCCGTAAAAATAGAGGGACGCATCCTCGGCCTGCTGGATATTCAACAAGTGCCGCCCGCAACCCTGTCCCAGCGCGATATACAACTGGTCAGCGCAGTAGCAAACCAGCTTGCCATTGCCCTGCATAAAGCAAACCTGTATGCCAACTTGCAGACCTCATTGCA
Organism: Chloroflexota bacterium; assembly: GCA_016234535.1. Classification (GTDB taxonomy): domain Bacteria; phylum Chloroflexota; class Anaerolineae; order Anaerolineales; family Villigracilaceae; genus Villigracilis. The sequence continues at coordinate 45,799 of JACRBH010000199.1, read as the reverse complement.
AACGGAAAAAACCATGCGCGATCAACTGGTACAAAACGAACGTCTCACCACCATGGGGCGGCTGCTTGCTTCTGTTTCACATGAATTGAACAATCCTTTGCAGGCCATCCAAAACGCGCTCTTTCTCTTGAGAGAGGAAAAGGGAATCTCTCCACAGGGGAAACAGGACCTTGACATTGTGCTTTCAGAATCGGAGCGCATGGCGGCGTTGATCGCCCGCCTGCGCGCCACCTATCGCCCTGCTCAAATCGAGGATTTTCAACCGACGCAGGTCAACGATCTCATCGAAGACGTTTATGCGTTGATCGCCACACACTTGCGTCATAACGAAATATCCTTTGAGTTTCACCCTGAACCCAACCTGCCAGCCATTCAAGGCCTGTCGGATCAGATCAGGCAGGTATTGCTTAATCTGCTTATAAATGCCGTGGAAGCCATGACAACCGGTGGACGTCTAATTGTATCCACCCAATGCTTGAAGGAAGCAGATGAAATCCTGTTAAAAGTAAGCGATAACGGCAAAGGCATTGACTACTCCATTTTGCCCAACATCTTCGACGCCTTCGTAACCAACAAGGAGAGCGGCACCGGTCTCGGTTTAACCATCACCTACGATATCATCGTCAAACATCGCGGACGCATTCAGGCCGAAAACAACCCGCAGGGCGGCGCCACCTTCAGCGTGTGGCTGCCCTGTGGAACGAGGGAAAGAGCATGAAAATCAGCGGACACATTTTGATCATCGATGATGAACCCGTATTGCGTAAAACACTGGCGCGTGTTTTACAGCAAGCCGGCTTTGAAGTGACCACCGCCGAAAACGGCGAACAGGGACTCGCTTATTTACAAAGCTCCAATTTCGACATGGCATATATGGACCTGCGAATGCCCGGGCTAAGCGGGCTGGATGTCCTCAATGTGATTCATGCCAATTACCCAACATTACCCGTCATCCTGTTCACCGCCCAGCCCGATCTGAGTTCGGCAGTGGAAGCGTTACGGCGCGGCGCAACCGATTATTTGTTGAAACCGCTTAAGCCTGAAATCATCATCGAAAGGACCAGGGTGATTCTTGCCGCCCAGCAAAAAGAAAAGCGCAAGCGTGAGATCGCAATGCAGATCGAGTCATTGCAAACTGAACTTAAAAATTTGGAAAACAGTGAAAGCGTGGAAGCGGCGACAGTCAATCCTTCCACAGAGCGTTTCCTGAAACGCGGTGTGATGGTAATCGATCTTCATGCGCGGCGTTTGAACATCGGCGAGCGCATTATCAATTTGCCGCCCACATCTTTCGATTATTTGCTGGTGCTGGCGCGTCATTCGCCAAACGCGGTGGACTATCAAACCCTCGTCACCGAAGCACAAGGCTATCACGCAGACGCGCGCGAGGCGCAGGAATTAACCAAATGGCACATCCATCAACTGCGCCAGGCAATCGAAAAGGATGCGCGCGCGCCAAATTATTTGATCAACGTGCGCGGACTGGGCTATCGTCTTGTGGCGGATTAAAGTAGGTCGGATTGGTAATCCGACCCGTGTAAGTCAGGCCATCAGCCCGACTTACAAAATGTCCAGGGCCAGTCTTCCCATTTCGAGACTAATCCTGCCTTCACGGGGTTTTCCAAAACGTAATTGATAATGCGGTTGAACTCCCCGCTATCACGGACCACATGATCGTAACTTTCATCCTGCCAAAATGGGCCTTGCCTGCCTAAAACAATATTTGATTTTCTTGCGGTATGGCGTTTTAAAGACTGCATAATCTCGTTTAAGGATATTTGAAAATGCAGGTCGGGTGGACTGCCCGGCTTACTTTCGAAGAGCTGAAAGACAACATGAACGTGGTTTGACATAATGCAAAACGCAAATAAATCAAATTCCCGTTCATTCCGATAATGCAGTGCTTCTTTTATGATCTCCGCTATTTCAGGTTGGGAAAGCCAGCGGGGTCCAAACCTGGCTTTATCCAGTAAATTGTCCCACTTACGGAAATAATCTTGTTCATCCAAATAATTTTGTTTTGTTTGTTCTTCGGGCAATTTCGGAACTTCTTTCTTTTCCCGCTCCTGTTCTTCCATCAATGTTGAATTACTTCAAAAGGCAGGGTGCCTTTCAATCGAAAAGTTACAAAGAAAGTTGCATTTATTGGTTGCCAATGCGGAAGGTGGCGGTGATAGTATTCACGGTATTGATTCATAATAAAGTAGGTGGACTATACAAAGTGATTTTACACCATGAAGCCAGGTCGGATTGACAATCCGACCTACAGTTTTAAGCGGGTTTTTCATCCCCAACTTTTACCAACCTTTTACATCATCTCCCTAACCGCCAGTCGGCGGAAATCGGCGAAAATGGGGACGATGAATACCACCAAACTTTCCAATGGAAAAAATTCCATCCGCATCCTGGTAGTGGATGACCACCCTGCCACTGCCGCGACTCTGGCGCGAGCCATATCGCAGTTGGGACCCGAGGTTGACGTTATTTCCGCCAGCAGCGGAAAGGAAGCCCTCGAGAGCATCGCAGGCGATTATGTCGATATGCTGATCACAGACATGATGATGCCTGGCATGAATGGTCTGGAATTGATAGAGCATATCCAGGCCAACTCCGGCGGGAAACCGGCGCATATTGTTTTGGTGACGGCGTATGACGTTCCCGGATTAAGGGAAACCGCCCGCCGCTTGAGGGTGGATGAAACCATTATCAAACCTGTGCGACCGGAACGCATTTGCCAGATTGTGACCAACGTGATGAAATCAATCGGAAATGCATCTGCTGCACCAGTGGAACAGCCAACAACTGAGACCCAGCCGTTCAACATTCTGATTGCCGATGATATGCCCGATAATGTGACCCTGTTGTCGCGCTACATGAAGAATGAGGGCTACAATTACATAACAGCCTCCAACGGCGTGGAAGCGCTGGAAAAAACACGCACTGAAATGCCGGACCTGGTCCTGTTGGATGTAAATATGCCGCAAAAGGACGGGTTGACCGTCTTGAAGGAAATTCGGGCAGACTCGGCTATTGCGCACATTCCTGTCATTATTTTTACAGCGGCGCGCTTGCATCCGGATGATGTTCAGGCAGGCCTGAATTTGGGGGCCGACGATTACATCACAAAGCCATTTGATCGCCGCGAATTATTTGCGCGCATTCGCGCAAAGCTCCGCACCAAGTCATTTGAAGATGCAATCCGCCGCCGCAACCGTCAGCTTAGCATGTTGCCCGAGATTGGCAAGGAATTAAGCGCGCGGCTCGACATTAATGAGTTGACCAGCGTGGTACTGCGCCGTACGGTGGAAATGCTTGGCGCGATCATGGGGCACATTGTATTATTCGATCCGCATCATCCAATTCGAAAAACATATAACACATCCACGACTGTTCAAATTGAATGTCCGAACTTTGCGGGATTCCTGAAAGCGATCAACGAATCGCGCGAAAGCATTCTTATTGACGATGTTCAAAATGCGGCGGGCTGGCAGCAGGTATCGAATGACCCAACGCGCTCGGCGGCGATCGTTCCGATGTTTGGACGAAATAATCTGCTGGGGATTCTGGCGTTGGTGCATGAAAAAACACATTACTTCCAAATGGAATCCCTGCTGCTGTTGCAGGCAATCGCCAGTCAGGCGGCGATCGCGATAGAAAATGCGCTGCTGTATGAAGGCGTGTCGCAGCAACAAAAGCGCCTGTCTGCTGTTTTGCAAAGCGCAGACGAAGCCATTTTTATGTTCGATGCGGAAGGGCGGCTTAGCCTGCTCAACCCCGCAGGCGAAAAATTATTCACGGACTTCAAGGCCAGCCTTAATCAGCCGTTGGAGGAAGGACATGGATACGATGCCCTCATCCAAATGGTCAAGGATGCGCTCCATAGCGGCGGCTCAAAATCGGAAGAGATTCTTTGGCCCGATGAACGCGTATTCATGGTGCTCATCACGCCCATAGAATCTGGCGGACTGGTGGCGGTTTTGCACGACATAACACGTTTTAAGGATATTGACCGCGTGAAAAACGAATTTATTGCCACTGCCTCGCATGACTTGAAAAACCCGATCACATCCATTTTAGGGTTTAGCGAATTGCTTGCGCAAGCCGGTCCACTCAATGACATACAAGCTGATTTTGCGCGCCGCATCCAAAATGCCGCCTTTAGCATGACCGAACTTGTGCAGAACCTGATGCAGCTCGCGCAGGCTGATCTTAATACTTCGCGGAAGCACGAGGTTTTGGAAGTTGGCTCTTTATTGACCGGTATCGTGGATGAATTCAAAACGCAGGCAAAAGTCAGGGAACAAATACTTCAATACGACCAGCCCGAAGTTCCCGCGCATGTGAACGGCGATCCCCTGCAATTAAAGCAGTTGTTCCGCAACCTGATCGGCAACGCCATCAAGTATACGCCGTGCGGTGAAAAAATCACACTTTCTGTGAACCTAAACGACGAATATGTTCAAGTGGATGTACGGGATAACGGCTACGGCATTCCCGCCGAAGACCTCCCCTATGTTTTTGACCGCTTCTATCGTGTCCGCAGCGGCAAAGCCAGCGAAGTGGAAGGCAACGGTTTGGGACTGGCGATTGTCAAAGCCATCGCCGAACAACATGACGGGCAGGTGAGTGTGGAAAGCGAACTGAGTAAAGGTTCGCGTTTTATCGTTACCCTCCCTTATATAGCGACTACCGGGGAAACCACCCCATCGATTATCGATTTTTCAAACCATGAAGAGGCTAAACTATGAAAACACCTGACCTTAATTCATTTGATACCCCGCGTCCAAAATTTAGGTTATTCTCCTTTTTTTCGAACTTGCGAGTCGGAATCAAATTATCCACATTGATAGCGATCAGCGTGGTTAGTTTGGGCACCTTTGCCGCATTTGCCTTTTATACAATGAGCACGGTACAGGTCAATGGCCCGCTTTATAAACAACTTACACAGAATCAAGAATTAGTGGCCGATATTTTGCCGCCCCCGGCGTACATTATCGAGTCATATCTTACAACATCGCTATTATTGGAAGCCGCCAAGGAAGGGGACACGGCGTCAGTGGACAGTTTGATCGAAAAAATACCCGCGCTGCAAAATGAGTATAAGGAGCGGCATACCTACTGGGTCGAAACCCTGACTTCTGAAGAAATTGCAAACAATGATATTAAGCAGGCGTTACTTGTTGACTCCTACCTGCCTGCCCAGGATTTCTTTGAAGTTGTCAATAACCAATTGATACCAGCCATTCGAGCGGACAAACTTCAGGAAGCCGATAAAATTTTTGATGAGATACTCACACTAGATTACGAATCTCACCGTTCTGCCATTGACCGGGCGGTACTACTTCAACACGTGGAGATCCAAAAAAAGGAAACGGACATCCAATCCTTAATCAACCGTTCCATAACATTCCTTGGCACGTTAATCATGGCGGCGGTCTTGATCACGATCATCCTGGGTTTCTTCATCGTCCGCTCAGTGGTAACACCAGTTAGTCATTTGGCCCAAACCGCCGACCAGGTTGCGAAGGGAAACCTCGAAGTCTATGCTGACATCACAAGCACTGATGAAATCGGCATGCTCGCCCGCTCATTCAACAGCATGATCGCGCAACTTAAGGATATCCTCAGCGGATTGGAACAACGCGTGGCAGACCGCACCAAAGCGCTGGATACCTCTACAGAAGTCAGCCGCCGCCTTTCCACCATCCTCGATCGAAAAGAACTGGTAACGGAAGTGGTGAACCAGGTTAGGGATGCATTCGATTACTATCACACCCAGATTTACTTCTTTGACGATATCCGCGAAAACCTGGTAATGGCGGGCGGCACAGGAGAGGCTGGCAGGATGATGCTCGCACAATCCCATAAGCTTGCCAAAGGACGCGGTCTGGTGGGACGCGCCGCGGAAAGCAGGGAACCGATTCTGATAACAGATACCTCCCAAAGCCGCGAGTGGCTGCCCAATCCGCTATTGCCTGAAACCAAATCTGAAGTTGCAATTCCCATTGCCATCGGCGACCAGGTATTGGGCGTGCTGGATGTGCAGCACAATGTTGTGGATGGTCTGAAACACGAAGATATCGATGCGCTGCAGGCCATTGCCAACCAGGTTGCTATTGCCGCGCAAAATGCGCAGTCGTACACAGAAATCCAACGCAGTCAGGTTCTTTTATCCGACGCGCTCAAGATCGCCCGCCTTGCCAACTGGGAATACGATGCAGAGAAAGACCTCTTTACCTTCAACGACCAGTTCTATTCGATTTTCCGCACCACTGTTGAAAAGGTTGGCGGGTACAAAATATCCTCTGCTGACTATGCCCGGAATTTTGTCCACCCCGATGATGGAGCGCTTGTAGGGGGTGAGATTCAAAAAGTTATGGAATCCAAAGAACGCCATCTCCACACGACCCTGGAACACCGTATCATTTTTTCAGACGGCGAGATAGGCTACATCACTGTAAACATCAATGTGGAACGTGATAAGGATGGAAAGATTATCCGCTGGTATGGCGCGAATCAGGATGTTACCGAGCGCCGACGCCTGGAGGAACTCAACCGCAAACGCGCCGCCCAGCAGGAGGCCATTAACCTTATCACCCAGAAGATCCAGGGTACCACCACAGTTGAAGCGGCGTTACAAATTGCGGCACGTGAATTAGGTCACTCACTGGGGATGCGCCAAACACTGGTGACTCTTGACCCCAAAGTGTTGACTGACAAACACGAAAGCAATTAATTGGTTCTGGAGCAAAAATGAACATAACATCAACTTCTAATTCCATTTCATCAGAGAGGCACTTTGGCTTCTGGGGCGACCTTCGCCTCCAGCTTAAATTGATGCTGGCTTTCAGTGTCATGTTCGTCTTTGCGCTGGTCATTGCCGGCGTCACTCTGCGGGGTTTAAATCAAGTGCAAACTGGTTATGAACACGCTCTGTCGCAAGGCGGCGAGATTCAAAACCTGTCCGATGAATTGCAAATTTATCTCCTGCAAGCCCGCCGTTATGAGAAAAACTTTATTCTGCGCTGGCAAAGCGAAGGGTTTGATACAGCCTACACCAACTATGTGATCCCTTACAACGAAAACATTGCCTTAATGCACGAACATATTGAACTACTGGCCCCCTTTGGCTCTGTAGCGGCAACAACTTCAACAGGTGACATGACTCAGGCGCAATACGAGTCTGATATCGCATCACTAACCCAATTCACCGACACGTATGAACAAAGTTTTCTCACACTCGTTGAAGCCTCAAGGCAGTATGGCGAAAACGAAAACACCGGTTATCTGGGCGATGTGCGTGACGTAGCTCATGATCTTGAAATCAAAATCGCCGACAAGCCAGGGTTGGAAAATCTGGAAATTACCCTGCTCCAAATTCGCCGCCATGAAAAAGATTATCTGGCGCGCCGGGAGCAGGGATACGCTGACGATGTGCATGCATCGATCATTCAGTTCAAAAGCCAGGTTACTGCGTCTGACCTGCTCCAATCGGCCGAAAAGACCGAGTTGAAAACCCTGGCCGATAATTATCAAACGGCCTTCGATGTACTCGTGACCAGGGATAATGAAATCGCTCAATACGATGCCGCAATGATCGCCGCCGCCCGCGAAGTTGAGCCTTTATCGTCAAAAATCGAAGCCCTGGGCGAGCAACTCGCGGCTGAAGATATCAGCGCCGCGCAAACAACAAGCGCTCAAACTTTTACAGCTTCAATCGTCACAGTGGTGGTTGTACTGGCTTTATCCATCTTCCTGGCAATTTTCCTATCACAGCAGCTAACGCGCCCCATCGCCCATTTGACAGACACTGCTGAACAAATTGCCTCTGGCAACTTCGATGTGCAGGCTGAAGTTGATTCCGGTGACGAGGTCGGAACACTGGCTCAAACGTTCAATACCATGACTTCAAAACTGCGGCAGGCATTTGAAGATGTGCGCCGCCGGGCATTGGCCGTGCAAACCTCGGCTGAAGTCAGCCGCCGCCTATCGATGGCCACCAACCCCAATCAACTGGCACTCGATGTGGTGGAACAGGTGAAGACCGCGTTCAATTACTACCACGCTCACATTTACTTTTTGGATGAAGAAACCGGTGACTTGATCATGGCAGGCGGAACGGGCGAAGCGGGCGCCACAATGCTGGCCCGCGGTCACAAAGTTCCCAAGGGACGCGGTCTGGTGGGACGCGCCGCCGCCACCAATGAGCCCGTTCTCGTTCCAGATACATCCCAGGCTGATGGCTGGCTTCCCAATGCGTTATTACCGGACACAAAATCTGAAGCGGCTATTCCGATTTCTTTGGGCAAACAAGTGCTGGGGGTGCTGGACGTGCAACAAAATATAGTCAACGGGCTGGGCGAAGAGGATGTCACCCTCCTGCAATCACTCGCAGGGCAGGTTTCCATCTCCCTGCAGAATGCCCGTTCCTTCGAACAATCCAAAGCGGAAGCGGATTTGGAATCATTGGTAAATGCCATCGGCCAGAAGATTCAGCGCGCCACCACAGTGGATGATACGCTGCAAACAGCCATTCGCGAAATCGGATTTGCGCTTGGTGCAGCTCGCGTCAGCGCCAGCATCGGCATCGGCCGCAAGAATGGCGGCAACGGAGCCAACCAGAACTGACCCTGGCTGTAACAGAGGAGTACTCATATGTCTCAATCAACTCGTAAATCCAATTGGTTTAAAAATATCCTTTCCAAGCCGGCACAGTCAACTTCGACCAGGGCGCATCCTTTCTGGTCAGTGAGCCGCAAGCTGGTCTTACCCATCATCTCCGTACTGGTTGTCATGGCGCTGGGGCTGACTTTATATAATTTTTTTGAAACAACCCGCCGAAACAAGGAAGAGGAGGCAAAAGACCTTGCCCGCATTGAAAGCTCCGTGCGAAATCAGGTTGAGGGGCTTCAAAAGCTGGCGCTGGCAATTGCTACAGAAACGGCGAACAATTCGGAAGTGCAGTCAGCCTTCGCATCCGGTGACCGCGAACTTCTGAAAGAAATCATGCTTCCAACCTTTTATGCTGTTCAAAGTGAATTCGATGTAAAACAATATCAATTCCTCCTGCCGCCAGCCACCTCTTTTCTGCGCCTTCACCAATTGGACAAGTTTGGAGATGACCTAACATCCATCCGCGCAACGGTTGTACAAGCCAATACCGATAAAAAGGCTGTTAGCGGTCCTGAAATCGGCCGCGGCGGTTTTGGCGTGCGCGGCGTTGTACCCGTAAATTATCAAGGCAAACATATCGGTGTTATCGATGTCGGTATCGACATTGGCCCGTCATTCCTGGAATCCATCAAACAGCAATACGGCATGGACGCGCAGATTATGCTCGACAATAAAACGGCGCAAAATGCCACTTTCCAGGGTGCCGTTACGGAATTGGCCGGACCAAACGAAGATCTATTATTTCAAGCCGGCACGAATGACCACCCCATTTACGCTGACATATCGGCGTATCCCCGCGTAATGGCTGGAGAGTCGGTGATATCCGAAAGAAAAATCGAGGGGCGAAGTTACTCAATCATCAGCTTCCCTCTCAAAGATTTTTCCGGCAAGGTCATTGGCGTACTGGAAATCGTCTCAGACCGGACCGAAGTCATTGCGGCGGAAAATCGAAATCTGCTGCTCACCATCCTTGCAAGTTTGGCTGCAATTATTTTTGGCGGCTTTGTAATCGTCCAGTTTATCAATAACACTGTGCATCCCATCGGTGAACTGACTGAAACGGCCATTGCCGTGACAGGAGGCAACCTGGAACGAAAAGCCGTGGTGAAAAGCAGCGATGAAATCGGCACACTCGCAAACGCATTCAATTCGATGGTTACCCAATTGCGCGAATCACTTACCACGCTGGAAGGACGCGTGGCAGAACGTACCCGCAACCTCGAGCTTGCCGCCGAAGTTGCCCGATCAGTATCTCAAGTGCGCGCAGTGGATGTTATGTTGAAGGACGCTGCAGAACTGATCCGCTCACGGTTTGATCTGTACTATGTTCAAGTCTATCTGACAAACCCCAGCCAGACCGCCCTGGTTTTGCAATCCGGCACTGGGACAGTAGGCATGGAATTGGCAGATCGCGGTCACCAGTTGCCATTAAATACCGGGTCAATTAATGGACGCGCCGCAATGGAAAAACGCTCCGTGGTCATTTCCGATACAACCGCCAGCACCACCTTCCGCCCCAATCCGCTCCTGCCCGACACCCGTTCTGAAATGGCCGTGCCGCTGCTCTTCGGAGAAAATGTAGTAGGCGTGCTGGATATGCAGGCCCGTCAAGCCGGAATGTTGAATCAGGATATGCTCACAGCCTTTGAAGCGCTGGCCGGCCAACTAGCCATCGCCATCCAGAACTCAAACTTCCTCGCGGAGACGGAACGAGCCCGCGCCGAGGTGGAGGAGCAAGCTCGGCGTTTATCCCGGGCCAATTGGAAGGATTATTTGGATGCCATTCACAGGCCTGAAGAGACAGGGTTTGCGTTCGAGCAAAATAAAATCATACCGATGACAGAATTGGGGCAATCCCAACTACCGATCAACGATCACGCCCTCACCGCGTCCATCGCTGTCACGGGGGAATCACTTGGAAACCTGGTTGTGGAAATGGAAGGACAATCGCCCATTTCCCGCGCTGATGAATTGGTAAATATCGTGGCACAGCAGGTGGCGCAGCAAATCGAAAATCTGCGCCTGTTGGATAGCGCAGAACGCTACCGCTTTGAGGCGGAAGAAGCCTCACGCCGCCTGACTCGCGAAGGCTGGAAGGATTACCTGGATGTAAACGCTGATCGAGGCTCGAGTTACATCTATGATTTGAAGGAAGTCCGTCAATACGATCAGGCGGAAGGTGAACAAACAGAAGATGCCGGCTACAGCCTGCCGCTCAAAATCCGTGACGAAGCCGTTGGCAAACTTGTTGTTCAGGGTCTTGGCTCCGACGATAAAGAATCCCTTGAGCTGGCCAGTGCGGTTGCAGAACGTCTCTCGGCGCACATCGAATCCCTGCGACAGTTTGATGAAACCAAACGCAGTCAGGTCGAATTGGATAAACGCGCCCGCCAACTCGCAGCAGTTGCCGAGGTGAGTTCAGTTTCGTCCAGAGAATTGGATATTGATAAAATGCTGCACACTGTGGTGCATCTAACCCAGCGTCAATTCGGCTTATACCATGCCCATGTTTTTATCTATAATGAAAACACAGCGGAACTTAAGATTGCCGCCTGCGGTTATAAGGAAGGCGACGAACATGAAGGTACAGACGGCACTGCGGTTATTCCTTTAGCACAGGAAAAATCACTCGTGGCACGCGCCGCCCGCACCAGTCAGGCCGTGATCGTTAATGATGTACGCAATGAGGCAGGCTGGCTGCCCAATCCGCTGCTCCCCGAAACAAATTCCGAAATGGCAGTACCGCTGGTCATCGGCGATCAAATATTAGGTGTGCTGGATGTGCAATCGGAAGTTCTCAACGCCTTTACCGAAGAAGATGCCAACATCTACGCCACTCTCGCAGCCCAGGTATCCACCGCTCTGCAAAACGCCCGCTCATTCGCCCGCACGCAGCAACAGGCCCAAAGAGAAAGCACATTGAACATCATCAGCCAGAAGATCCAAAGCGCCACGACTGTGGAAGCCGTGCTTCAGATCGCCGCACGTGAATTGGGTCATGCCCTGGGTGCGCCCATGACCATTGCCCAATTGAGCATGAAAGACAGGAATTAAACGGCGCAGGCCCAGGAGACATGTCCCATGCCCCTCGATGACAAATCAAAAAAACGGGTTGATAAACTGTTCTCAGACCTTGAGCGTATCGCGGAAGACGAATCGCCCAAAGCTGCCTCTGAACAAGTTGAATCATCTGTGCCTCAATTATTGAGCGACAACAAAAAGCTGCTCTTTGAAATTGATGTTTTGAACGCGCATATCCATGAATTGGAAACGCAGCTTCTTAAAGACGCCGCCGCGCGGACTATCAGCCGCCAGAACATGAAAGAGGATACGGCATCTTCCATCCTGTACGAAAAGGAACATATCGGCTATTTGTATGGCGGCGATAATTTACTGCCATTACAGGGAACGAATTTTGAGCCCTCGAAACTTGAAGACGGCATCAAAGCACCCCTGATGGCAAGCGGAGAAGTGATCGGAGAAATGCAGGTCAGCCCTTCATCAGAGCGCACATGGACCCTCGAAGAGGAGAATCTGGCGAATGCAGTGGCACAACAAGCCTCGTTCCAGATACAGAACCTGCGCCTGCTGGCAGCCACTGAACGCGCACGCGCCGAGGCGCAGGCCGCCACCCGCCAGTTCACTCACCAAAACTGGGAAAGCTTTATGGATGCCATCCATCAAAGCGAACGCGTCGGTTTTGTTTATGACCAGGCCACGGTTTCCCCATTCTCCGAATCTTCACCCAATGAACATGATCTTCACGAAACTGTGAACGTGCTGGACGAGCAGGTTGGCAACCTATTCCTGAGGGCCGACCCATTGCATCCACTGACAGAAGACGACAAGCGGCTTGTATCCGCAGTGGCGCGCCAACTCGGGCAGCAGGTGGAAAACCTTCGCCTGTTGGCAGATGCATCCCGTGCCCGCGCCGACGCCGAAGAAGCCACCCGCCGCCTGACGCGCGAAAGCTGGCAATCTTTCGCCGGGGGACGCGGAGATGCGGAATTGGGTTTTATGTATGATTCCGTGAAAGTATCTCCAATATCAGAATCGTATGTTCCGCATAACGTTAACTTTGTACAGCCCCTTTCTGTGCGCGGTGAAATCATTGGGCAGTTGGCGGTCGCCGGCTGGGAAAACATCCCGCCGCGGGCAATGGAATTGGCAAACACTATCGCCGAACAGGTCAGTGTGCATATCGAAAACCTGCGTTTGTTTGAAGAAACCCAAACTGCGCTGGCTGAATCCCGTCGTCTGGCTCGCGCAATCGAGTCCACCGCCGATATGGTCGTCATCACCGACCGCAAAGGCACCATTCAATTCGCCAACCCTGCTTTTGAGAAAACCACTGGCTATACAGTGAATGAGGCAATGGGCGGTAATCCGCGCCTGCTAAAGAGCGGTGAGCAGGATGCCGACTTTTATAAGTCAATGTGGGGAACCATTCTATCGGGTCAGGCATGGAGCGGTGAAGTCACAAATCGCCGCAAAGACGGCTCTTTCTATAACGCCCAATTGACCATCTCGCCCATTGTGGATGAGCATGGAGAAATTCTCCAGTTTGTGGCCGTTCAACGTGACGTCACGCAAAGTAAACATGATGAAGCGGTTTTGGCGCAACGCGCGATCCAACTGGAAACCGTAGCCGCAGTCAGTACCACGGCCTCCACAGTATTGAATCCTGATGAATTGCTTCAAGCAGTGGTGGACCTGACACAGGAGCGGTTCCATCTCTATCACACGCATATTTATCTTGCAGACGAATCATGGAATGCGCTGCTCCTTGCAGCCGGCTCAGGCGAAATCGGCAGGCAAATGGTGAAAGAAGGCCACACGATTCGGATCGACACGGAAAAATCCATTGTAGCGCGTGCGACGCGTGAAAGAAGAGCTATTATCGTAAACGACGTTCGCTCTGAAGAGGATTTCCTGCCGAATAGTTTCCTGCCCGAAACGCAGTCAGAAATGGCCGTGCCCATGATCGCGGGTGAAAAGGTCATCGGCGTGTTTGATGTGCAATCAAAAGTGTCGGGACACTTTACCAGGGAAGACGCCAATATCTTTACCACGCTTGCCGTTCAAGTCGCCATCGCCCTGCAGAATGCCCGCCTGTATGTGGAGCAATCCGCAACCGTGACGCAACTCCGCGAGTTGGACCGCCTTAAGTCATCCTTCCTTGCCAATATGTCGCATGAACTGCGCACACCGCTCAACTCCATCCTCGGCTTCTCCGACGTGATGCTTGAAGAACTCGACGGCCCGCTGACGGAAAACATGGCCAACGATCTTGGCTTGATCCAGAAAAACGGCAGACATCTTCTGCATCTGATCAATGACGTGCTCGATATGGCCAAGATCGAATCAGGCCGCATGAACCTGCATCCCGAAAAATTCAGAGTTCATGAAATCGTCGAAGAGGTCACAAGTATTACATCCACATTGGCCAGCGAAAAGAACCTTGCGTTATTCATTGAAAAAGAATCAGACCAGGAAGTGGAAATCACCGCAGACAGAACCCGCCTGCGTCAGGTGATGATCAACGTTGTCAACAACGCGATCAAGTTTACGGAAAAAGGTAAAATCTCGATCAACGTCATCCCTCAAAGCGAACAAGTCCTCATCACCGTCCGCGATACCGGCATCGGCATTCCGCCGGATAAATTGGAAGCCGTCTTCCAGGAATTCACACAAGTGGATACTTCCTCCACGCGCAAAGCCGGCGGTACAGGCCTCGGCCTGCCCATCAGCCGCCGGCTGGTTGAAATGCACGGCGGCCGCCTGTGGGCTGAAAGCAGCGGCATCGACGGCGAAGGCACAAGATTCTTTATCGAACTTCCCCTCGAAGCCAAGTTGACCGAACCGGCCGAAAAGACGAGCAAATAAATGGCAACTCCGAAATTTATGGAATGCAACATTTGTGGAAACCAGCAGCCCTACGCGCCGTTCATCTCCGCAATCTGCGAGAAATGCGGCGGGCAATGGATGGAAACGCGCTACGACTACGCTTCCTTCAAACGCGAAATTCTGCGCGGGCTGCCGGGCCGTCCTTCCAATATGTGGCGTTATTCGGATATCCTGCCGCTTGATAATCCCGCCGCGTTGGACCTCTACCCCGCAGGCGGGACTCCGCTTTGGCTGTCACAGCGCTTCGCTCCCTCACTCGGGCAGGATCATGTTTACATAAAGGATGAACGCTACGGGCCGACCAGTTCCTTCAAAGACCGTCAGGCCGCGGTCGCAGTCGCCGCAATGAACGAAGGCGGGATCCGTGAAGCAGTCATCGCTTCGACAGGGAATGCCGCCGTCGCTTACGCCGCCGCCTGTGCCCGGGCTGGGATCAAACTCTGGGTCTTTATGACCAGCCTCGTTCCGCAGGAAAAGCTGCGCGAGGCCGCCCTCTTCGGCGCGGAAGTCATCCGAGTCAGCGGCAACTACGACCAGACCAAACAGATCGCGACTCAGTTCGCGCAGCGCCGCCACTTGTGGCTGGATCGTGGATCGAGCTGCATCCCCGCGCGCGAATCCATGAAGACCATCGCGTATGAGATCGTGGAACAACTTGGCTGGAAGGCTCCGGATTGGTATATTCAAGCCGTCAGCGGCGGGCTTGGTCCGCTGGGTGTGTATCAAGGGTTTGCTGAACTACATGGAATGGGTTTGATCGAACGCGTTCCAAAACTCGCAGTCATTCAAGCGGACGGCTGTTCGCCAATGGTTCAGGCTTTCAAAGCCGGCAGGGATGTTGCGATGCCAGTCATCCCTGATACGCGCATCATTATTCTTGCCACCGGTGACCCCGGCAAATCCTATACCTACTTGTGGAATCTCACGCAGAAATTCGGCGGCACCATGGAATCGGTGACAGATGCCGAAGCCTTCGCCGCCATGCGCTCTCTCGCCAAAAGCGAGGGAATGGCAGTCGAACCCGCGACAGCGGTTGCATTTGCGGGCCTTGAAAAAATGCTTCGCAGTCATGTGATCAGCAAGGATGAAACGGTCGTGGTCAATTGCACCGGGCATACCTTCCCGGTTGAAAAACATGTGCTCGAAGACCAATTCGCAGTGGATGTTCACTTAAGTGAAACCCAGGTGCCTGCTCCGCGCGAAGGTCTGCAAGCCGCTCTTGAGAATCTGGATGAAAAGACAACCACTGTCTTATTGATCGATGATAACCCCGATGACGCCATGCTTATCCGCCGCCTGCTCGAAGGCAAGAAAGCCTATCGCGTCCTGCATGCCAAAGATGGCTGGGAAGGATTGGCCATGGCGCGCCAAAGCCTGCCCGACCTGATCATCACCGACCTGACCATGCCCGGCATCGATGGGTTCGGCCTCGTGGAAGAACTTAAACTCGACCCTCGCACAAAGCAAATTCCTGTGGTGGTCGTCAGCGCAAAGGATATCACCACCGAAGAACGCA
Organism: Chloroflexota bacterium; assembly: GCA_016234535.1. Lineage (GTDB taxonomy): Bacteria > Chloroflexota > Anaerolineae > Anaerolineales > Villigracilaceae > Villigracilis. The sequence goes on along the minus strand of JACRBH010000199.1, from coordinate 29,703 downwards.
AACGCCTAAATGGGCACATCGAAGCCGTTTATCAAAAAGGTTCATTACCTCCGCGAAAATTTGTGGACCATGTGATCCATACCATCGAAGACAAAAACGGAGCATAAGGAAAATATTCCATGGGAAACAATATTTTATACATCGAAGACAATCCAGATAATATGATGCTGGTCAAACGCGCATTGGAAGCGCACGGATACATACTGCTCCAGGCCATGAATGGACTCGACGGGGTTGCCACAGCCGAGGATCAGGAAGTGGATTTGATCCTGCTCGATATCAACCTGCCTGACATCGACGGCTATGAAGTGGCGCGCAGAATACGCAACAGCGGAAAAACCAGGCTGGCCTATGTTCCGATCATCGCTGTCACCGCCAATGCGTTGAAAGGTGACGCTGAAAAGGCTCTCAACGCCGGCTGCGATGTCTACATGTCCAAGCCGATCAACATCCGCGAACTATGGGCGCGTGTCGAAGCATTTGTTCCTTCTCCGATGACGAAAGATTAAAGATCACTCGATCAGTGAATCAAAAACAGGATGGCTGGCGCCACCCTGTTTTTGATTCACTTTATTTGTACAGTTTAGAACTGTATTACTGTGGGACGTATTTCCAACTCATCGATCAATGCATTTAGCTCATCATCCGTCAATCTTCGCCCGCTGCCTGCATAAGCCGTGAGCATGGCTTCGTTCATGTTCGTGCCAAAGGAGCGGCCATCGAATCGCGGCGTGGTGGTGATGACAGTTTTCACGCCGCGTTCTTTGAGCAGGGCAATATTATCTTCCGTGGTCGTGTTCGTCACAATCGTTTTGCCTGATAAATCCTTCGGCATGTATTTCCGCATGAAAAGGAAATCACCTGCGATCAGGTCGGACCCTGCAAAGTATTTTGTGTACTTCGGTTCGTGTTCCGCACCGTCACTGCCGTAGAAGATCATGCTCATCGGAAAGTAGCTGACGATTGGCAGCATGATCCTTGCGACTCGCTTGAAGGCTGGGATTCCATAAATCGGAAGTGGGACTCCCAAAGCGACCATCAAGTCACCGAACACGGTTCTTTCTGCGACCTCGGCAACTGCTTCGGCCAGCCCGGCACGGTCAGCGGCGACGGGGACGAACGCCTGCTTGAAGCAGACATCTCCCAGTTGAGATTTAATCAATTGAAACACGCGCCTCTCAAGGGTGTGCTTGAGTCCACGCCCGTCACAGAGTGGAGTCTGCTTGACGCCAGAGACAAGCTTGAGCGCGGCATGAAGCGGATATTCCCTTTCATCCAAGCGCAGATATAAATCCACGCCGCCCACGCCGAAGGCATCTACCTTTCCGTCCAAATCCAAATACATTTGGCGCGCCTTTTCAATATCGCCGTCCGTGCCGATGCGCTCGACGAGAATTTCAACACCGTTGAGATTGACCTTCACGCTCTTATCGCGCTTTGAACTTCCGAGGCTGATACTGACTGCGTGTTTCATTTATTCGCCCACAAATGGATTATGCAGTTTCTCATGACCCACAGTCGTCTCAGAACCGTGACCAGAAAGTAATCGCGTTTCATCAGGCATGGTGAATATCTGTGTGCGGATGCTGTTTTCAAGCGTTTCAAAATTTCCACCAGGCAAATCGGTACGGCCAACACTGCCGTTGAAAATCAAATCACCGCAAAAACAGATATTTTCCCTCGCGATATATAAGACGCAAAGTCCGCGTGTATGTCCCGGCGTATGGCGGACTTCAAATTCATTCGAGCCGAGTTTGAGGGTCATGCCATGCACAAAGTCAATCGTCGGTTCAGGACCGGGATCGATGTCAAAGCCAAAGACCGCGCCACCTCCGCCCGCCCGCCAGAGGACATGGTCATCGGGATGCAGCGCCACATGCGGCAATGGATTCAACGCATCCGCAATCGCCGCCGCTCCGCCAATATGATCGAAGTGTGCGTGTGTGTACCAAAGATGGCCGATGCGCCAACCTCGATCCTGCGCGGCTTTGAGGATGATGTGTCCATCCCACGAGGGGTCGATGACAGCCGCTTCCTTTGTTTCAGGATCAGCAACAAGGTACGCATTGGTTTGTGCAGGGCCAAGTGTGAAAGAGACAATCTCAAGCATGGGCTTCCTTCCGCGGCAGATATATGGAACTCAAAACAATCGAGACCGCAATCAATCCAATTGAAACAGGGTAAACAATAAAAGGGTCGATCTCAAACAAAAGACCCGCAATCGGCGGCGTGACAATGAAAATGATCGCACTGACAGTTTCCATAATTCCGTATGTAACTCCCATCTGCGAATCATGTACAAGTTCACGTGCCTGCGCCATCGCCATCGGGCGGCCCGCACGGAAACCACCAAGCAGAAAATATCCCAGCGCAAAAACAGGCAGCCCCTTGCCCTTCCAAATGAACAATGCAAACAGAATCACCAATGCCTGCGCAAACAAAAATCCCCTGCGAGGGTTGGCGCGGCTGAACGCAATTGCCATCAACGAATTCCCCAGCGCACCTGCTGTAAAGATCAAGCCCGTCTCGCTCAATGAGAGTCCACGCACGCCTTCAAGGAAATTCGGCGTAAGCGGCTGCGCGATATACATTGAAAAAATTGCAAATGTAAGAACACCCACAAGAGTAATAAAACGCTGATTGCTCATCAGGCTTGGCGGAGGAGAATCAGGGTCGTGATGATCGATTGGCTGGCGCTCAATGAAAACCATAAAGATATTTGAAAAAACAAAAACGACCGCCGCAACATAAAAGCTCATTCGCATACCGTAGTTATCACCGACCCATCCGCCAGTGACAGGCCCCAATACCATGCCCATGCCAAAGGTCGCAGTGGTGAGCGAGAGCACGGTTCCCACGGGCCACTTGCCGCGCGCAGCGGTCACATAGCTGCTCAAAGGAGAAGAGACAAAAGCCGTCAATCCATAGGCAAACAAACCGATCAGGAAAAGCGGCAGTTTCAGGGCAATTCCCATGGTCAATGTAGAAACCAGGCCCAGCAGCCAGGCGCCAATGAGCAAAGGCCTGCGCCCAACCCGATCTGCAAGGCGACCCGCTGGAATATGCGTGATCGCCATGAAAAAACCAAATGCGCCGAGGATCAAACCGATCTGATATTTACTCAAAGCAAATTGAACATCCAGATAGATCGGCACAAAATTAAAGAACATCCCTTCGCCAAAACCCCAAAGGAATAAAGCTGCTGCCACAAAAAATAAATTACGATTCAAAATTCCTCACATATGTCATTGCGAGGAGCGGTAGCGACGATGCAATCTTCAACATCACGGACGAGATTGCTTCGTCGGGAAAAATACCCTCCTCGCAATGACGTTAGTCTATACGTTTGATGAAATCCCGCGCAGCTTCAAATACCTGATGCCGAGCCGCATCGCGCGTAACCACATGGCCTGATCCAGTCACGTAAAGTTTTGTCTTGTCTGATACATGCAGAGCAACCAGCCCCGCGTAAATTTTCTCCATATTTTCAGGCAGCACATACGGGTCATCTTTGGAATGGATCAACATGACAGGCACAGTCACTTTCGGCAAAGCTGTGCGCATCTTGTCGAGCAATATCTTTAACTCCGCCGCCGAGCGGATTGGGTTCAATGGATACGAAATGTGATCTTTGTAGGCTTCCTTATCAAACCAGCTCGCGCCAGGCTCGCCCTTGGTTTTTGGCAGGTACGTTTTGAAATAACTATAGAGTTGTATTTGCCATGCGGGATGTTCCTCTGGCATTACATACGGCGCAGACATGGTCACAATCCCCTTCACATCTAATTTCGTGGACATAAGCAATGACAATGCGCCCCCCATCGAAAGCCCAACGAAATAAATATTATCCGCCGCACCGCGTAACAGATTGTACCCATCTTCAACCGAGGCTGTCCAATCAGTCCAGCGTGAGCGGACCATATCCTTCGGGCGGGTTGCATGTCCCGCTAGTCGGATGCCAAGACAAGTGAAGCCAAGTTCGCGATTGAGGTATTCCCCCATCCAACGCATTTCTTTTGGCGTGCCCGTGAATCCATGAATGAGCAAAATGCCTGTGCGGTTGCCAGGCAGAAAAAAAGGTTCAGCAGTTTGTATGGTTTGAGTGTTCACGGCCTGATTATATCAATGAGGCCGCGCAAACCTAATTCGTACGAGCGCCAGCCAAATCCGCTGACCTTGCCTTTGCATACCGCCGATACCAAAGATGTATGTCGAAACTCCTCACGCGCATACACGTTCGACAAATGCACTTCGATCACAGGAATCACAATTGCAGATATTGCATCCCGCAACGCAACGGATGTATGAGTGTATCCACCAGGGTTGAGCACCACGCCGTTCGCCCAAGTCCGCGCATCGTGCAATGCATCGATCAGCGCGCCTTCGTGATTCGATTGCAGGCAGGTTATTTCCGCGCCCAATTCCTTGCCGAGCGCAATCACCTTTTCATTGATGTCATTCAACGTCATCGAGCCATACACTTCAGGCTCACGTGTACCGAGCAAATTCAAATTTGGGCCGTGCAAAAGTAAAATTTTCATTTCATCTCCGTACCGCAACATTCATGTTGTCTTTTCCTCGCAAGATAAATCTTGCGCTACAGAACACTTTCCAAATCCGTCACGTCTACCAGTTCCACTTTGCCAATCTCCACAGGCAGCGCAAAGCGAATGGCTTTCGCATTCTTCTTCTTATCCACCCGCATTGCGCGGATGATTTCCTCACGCGGCATTTCTTCTGGGATTTGGATGGGTAAACCCAAAGCTTTGAACGACTCAGTCACCGCCTCCACCAACCCGACGTCTGCCAGCCCAACCCTGGCAGAATACTTCGCCTCAGCCACTGTGCCGATGGCAATCGCCTCTCCATGCCGCAGTTCAAACTTGCTAACCAGTTCCACCGCGTGCCCAACTGTATGTCCCAAATTCAACGCCGCGCGGAATCCCTTTTCATACGGGTCTTCTTCGATGACTTTGATCTTCACCGCCATCGCACGTTTAACAACTTCTTCGAGGTTATCTTTCACCCAATCCAACCCGCGCAAGCATAAATTAAATAATTCAGGATCAGAGATGATGCCATGCTTGACCACTTCCGCCATGCCAGAGCGCAGTTCACGTTCTGGCAGCGTAAGCAAAAGGCTTGGGTCTGCAATGACCAGCTTCGGGGGATGAAAAGAGCCGATGAGGTTTTTTCCTTCGGGCAAATCAAATCCAGTCTTGCCGCCCAGCGAAGCATCCACCATCGAAAGTAAAGTCGTCGGTATCCCAATCCAATTAATCCCGCGCATGTACGTGGATGCGGCAAAGCCTGCCATGTCACCAACCACGCCGCCACCGAGGGCAATGATTGTGCTTTTGCGATCAAGTCCATTTTCGAGGAAGGATTTCCACAATCGGGAAATAGTTTCGAGGTTTTTGTGTTCTTCGCCCGCGGGGAGGATAACGGATTTGGCGATGTTGAGTTTTTCGAGATGATGTTTCGCCACGTTTTCATCAGTGACGATGAAGTCGGCGTGAGGCAAGTTGGAAACTTGCCCTACAATTACGTCATACTCCCCCATCGCAGAGAGGTGATGTCGCCCCAGCATAACTTGCGCGTGATGTGCATTTTGTTCGGCAGGTTTTCCATCCACGTGAACCTTCAGCAGAAAGGAGTTGTAATGTTCCCTGCGCTTTTCGAGCAGGGATGTGAGTTTTGATTTCAAGTCGCCTGAAAGCAAGGGACGTTTTCCCGATTCATGATGCAATCGTTCGAGCAAGGTTTGCAACTCTGCCATGAGCAGGAGAACCTTGCCGTTGGTTTCCGCAAATACGCGGTTTTCCTCGCGAAGCAATGCGCCACCGCCGAGAGCAATGATGCTTTCTTTTTCTGTCGCCAATGCTTTCAAGGCGGCAGTTTCCATATCGCGGAATGCTGTTTCGCCTTGCTGCTCCATGATCTGCGGAATGGACATGCCTGCATTCATTTCGATAACACGGTCAAGGTCGATGAAAGGCAGTTTAAGACTCCGCGCGAGGAGTTTGCCGATTGTAGATTTGCCTGTCCCAGGCGGGCCGTAGAGGAAGATATGTTTCATAATGAAGAATGCAGAATGACGAATGATGAATGGGATGCGTTTACCTGTCTACTTGTTTTCATGTTTACTTTCTCACTCCCAAAAAATATGCGGAATGTTGTCCATTGGCAAGTCTTCAAGCGTGGCTTTGCGCAATGATTCAAAGCGCGGCTTCATCTCGTTTAGTGAGTCGCCGCCGAGTTTTTCAATGAGAGCGTCAGCCAGAACAAAAGCGACCATTGCTTCCAAAATAGGCACAGCACGCGGGACGGGACAAAAATCGGAGCGTTCATATTTGGTGGGCGATTCTGTCCCTGACGCCAGATCAACTGTCGGCTGGGGAAGAAGCGTGGTGGCTATCGGTTTCATCGCCGCGCGGATGATGATCGGCTGTCCATTACTAATTCCGCCTTCGATTCCGCCTGCTCGGTTGGTTGAACGTTGAAGGTTTGAAAGTTGTAGGTTGATTGGGTCGTGGGCTTGGGTGCCGATGCGTTTGGCATTCTCGAAAGCATCGCCCACCTCCACGCCTTTGATTGCTTGAACACTCATTATCGCCATGGCAAGTTTTGCTTCGAGGCGTTTGTCCCATTGAACGAAACTGCCAAGGCCAACGGGAAGATTGAGTGCGACAATTTCAAGCACGCCACCCAATGTATTTTTGCCATGAATGGTTTTTTCAATTTCAGCACGCATTTGATTTGCGGATGATTCGATGGGACAGCGCACATCGGATTCCTCGGCGCGGATGAAGCGATCTTCAAAAGGCATATCACCAAAATCAGCTTGAATTTCGCCAATGGATGAGACATATCCGCCCACGATAATGCCGAATTGCAAGAGAAAGTGTTTGCAGACTGCGCCAGCAGCAACACGCATGGTTGTTTCGCGGGCGGATGCACGTTCGAGTGCGGGGCGCAAATCTTTATAACCATATTTGACCGCGCCTGTTAAATCCGCGTGACCTGGGCGTGGAGCAGTCATTGGATCGATGGCTTTACCCTTCCATTTGACATGGTCATCGTTTTGCACAAGTAAGGCAATCGGCGCGCCTGTGGTTTCGCCGCCCATCACTCCACCGAGGATTTGCACGGTGTCTTTTTCGATTTTCATGCGTCCACCTGAGCCATATCCCTGCTGACGGCGGGTGAGTTCTTTGTTGATGATGTCGGTGGACAGAGGTAATCCAGCAGGCATACCATCAAGAATAGTTATTAATGATGGCCCATGAGATTCACCAGCGGTAAGAAAGCGTAAAGGCATGTGGGGCTCCGAGTGGAAAGTAATCAGTGAACAGTTATCAGTGCGAAGGAAAGATGAAAGAAGAAAGAATTATTGATTGACGCTTTGAAACATAGCTTCGCGTGACGCGGTGTGACCTGTCCAGAGTTCAAAGGCGAGGGCGGCTTGTTCGATGAGCATACCCAAACCCGTCGTGGCGGATAATCCCTGTGCGCGGGCGTCTTTGACAAGTTTGGTTTCGCGTGGATTGTAGACTAAATCGTAAATTACGGTGTGTGGTGAAAGTTTTATATTTTCGGGCAGGGGAGAGACTTCTATATTAGGAGTCATTCCAAGAGGGGTGGTATTTACAACAAGGTGGAAAGTGGAAAGAAGAAAGAGGAAAGAGTCGTAGTTGGTTATTTGCAGTTGGTAATTTGCGAATGAATGAGCGAGTTGTTGGGCTTGTTTGGTCCTTCGCGCAAGAATCGTTACATTCCAGCCGTCATTGAGTAGTGCATAAACTACCGCTCTGGCAGAACCGCCTGCTCCCAAAATTAGTGCATTTGTGTTTACCTGTCTACCTGTTTCCTTGTTTACGAATTTCTTCAGGTCAGATAAAAAACCATGCGCGTCGGTGTTATCGCCGACAAGTTTTCTTTCGCGCAAGTAAATGGTATTGACTGCGCCAATGGCTTTTGCAGTTGGGGTGAGTTCATCCATGAACTCGATCACATTTTGTTTATGCGGGATGGTGACATTGAGTCCTGTAATCTCTCCAGAGCGGGCACGGGAAAGCAAGTCCTTCAATCCCTGCTTATCGTCGGGGTGAATGGGGAATAGGGAATAATCACCTTGTAATCCACACGCTTTCATCGCCGCATTATGGATTTTAGGCGAGAGGCTATGCCCAAGGGGATAACCAATTAAGCCAAGGTGAATCATCACAGAGAATCCAGCACTTCAAAAAAATTGGGGAATGTCTTGGAAACGCACGATGGGTTTTCGATGGTCACGCCGTCGAAGCGCAAACCGATTAAAGAGAATGCCATTGCCATGCGGTGGTCGTTGTAGGTTTGGATGGAAGCGGCCCGCATCTTTTCTACGGGATGGATGGTCATTCCATCTTCATGTTCTTCCACGCGAACGCCGAGTCTTGCAAGTTCAACGCAGGTGGCGTGGACGCGGTCTGTTTCCTTCACACGAGCAGAAGCGACGCCGCGAATTCTTGTTGGAGACGAGGCGAAGGGAGCAATGACTGCGAGGGATTGGGCGGTGTCAGGGATGTCGCGCATGTCCACATCTACACCGATCAATGACTCTGCTCCAGTAACTTCGATGAAGTTCTCCCCTTCTGTGACCTGACACCCCATTTGTTTCAAGACATCAAGAAATGCAATGTCGCCCTGTACAGATTTACGCGAGATGTTTTCCACGCGGACAGTCCCACCGCAGATGGCGGGAGCAGCGAAGAAGTAGGATGCGGCAGAGGCGTCGGATTCGATTGAATAAGAAGAAAGAGGAAAGAAGAAAGAAGGGTGAATGATGAAGCACTCGTAGCCTTGGCGTTCGATTTCCACGCCGAAGTCTTTCATGATGGCAATGGTCATGTCCACGTAGGGTTTGGAATTTAGGTCGGTGGTGAGGGTGATTTCAATTTCGCTCTGGGCATACGGGGCAACCATGAGTAGTGCGGACAAAAATTGTGATGAAATATCGCCAGCAATACGTGTTTTCCCTCCACACAAACCAGACGCATTGATTTTCACAGGCGGACAAATCTGGCCATTCTGCATTCTGCTTTCTGCATTCTGCACTGGCTGAATATCACATCCTAACTGTGCTAGCGATTCCACCAAATCCCCAATGGGACGTTCTCGCATTCGCGGCTCGCCATCTAAAATATATTCACCAGTTCCAAGTGTTAGAAATGCGGAGAGGAATCTTGCGGCTGTGCCTGCATTACCGATGAAGAGTTCTGCTTTGGTTGCGGGGATTTTTCCGCCTAGACCTGTAACGGTCATCGTGTGATTGACTTCATCAAGTTGAAGGTTGAAGCCGAGGGTCTGCAGGGCTTTGGTGAAGTAGCGTGAGTCATCGGAGAATAGAGCATTCGTTAAGTGTGTCGTTCCGTTTGCAAGCGAAGCAATCAGCAAGGCGCGATTGGTCAGAGACTTGGAGCCTGGTACACGAACGGTGGCATTCAATGGATGAGAGATAGGGTTGATTTTCATGTGATGAAAGAAAGTGACCAGTTATCAGTTATCAGTAAGATTTTGGTAGGTGGAGCGGGATTCGTTTAGGATGGATTCAAGTTTGGCAAAGTCTTCTGAGGAAAGGGCGGATTCAATTTCTGCTAGTTGACTTTGCATTCCATGAAGCGCGTTCAACACGTTTTCTCGATTTGATTGTAAGACACCCAGCATCATCGAAGACGATGTACCCGCCACTCTGCTTGTAGACTTGAAACCTGGGCCAATAAATGACGCGACGTCATTTGGAGTTGCAAGTGCCAATGCGGATGAAATCAAAAACGGCAGATGACTCGTGGATGCGAGGATACGGTCATGTTCGGCTGCGTCGAGAATAGTTGCTTTTGCGCCAACGGCTTCAATAATTTGGTTGGCGGCGGACAAGGCTCGCGCGGTTGTTCGCTCCAGCGGAGTCAACAAAAATGGCGCGGCATAGTAGAGAGTTCGCTCGGCGTTGGCTAGGGAGAGTTTTTCCTTGCCACAGATGGGATGTCCGCCGATGGGGTCGAAACGCTCGGGCAGGCGCGACATGGATTCAACGATCAACTTTTTCGTCGAACCCATGTCCATGACAATGCAGGGGTTTGGTGTGAACGTTGGCAACTGTTCAAGCAGAGTCAGAATTGCGGGAACGGGGGCGGATAGGATGACAAGGTCAACGTCGGGGAGCAAGATGGCAGGATTACTGTCAGCGTAGTCTACTATATGTTGGGACAGAGCAGTTTCGAGCGTGGGAAGATGCGGGTCAATTCCGTAGAGCGCGGCACATTTTCCACGCAGTCCCAATGCCAGCGAGCCGCCCATCAATCCCAATCCGATGATCGCGATTTTAGACTCTGCGAGATTAAAGTCAGGCTGTGGCATGTTGCGGAACCAAACGACGATCCACCGCTTCTGCCACCGCCTTGATCTGCTTCACCATTTTGGCAAATGCTTCAGGGGTGAGAGATTGCTTGCCATCCGAAATTGCGTGCGCGGGATCGTTATGCACTTCAACAATGATGCCATCTGCGCCAGCGGCAACGCCGCCCTTTGCAACAGCGGAGACATAGGCAGAATCGCCAGTGGAATGCGAGGGATCGAGGATGACGGGAAGGTGCGTAAGTTTTTTGAGGACGGGAATGGCGTTGATATCGGTGGTGTTGCGCGTGGAAGTTTCAAAGGTGCGGATGCCGCGCTCGCACAACATGACGCGCGTGTTGCCCCCGCTGATGATATATTCGCTCGCCATCAACATTTCTTCAATGGTGGCAGACATGCCGCGCTTGAAAAGAACGGGCGTACGCGTTTCGCCAATGGCACGCAGCAGATTGAAGTTTTGCATGTTGCGCGCGCCAAGTTGAAAGACATCCACATATTTTTCCATCATTGCGATTTGCGAAACGGCCATCACTTCGACAACAAGCGGCAGACCTGTTTTCTCGCGGGCTTCGGCCATGTATTCGAGGCCTTCTTCGCCGAGGCCTTGAAAGGCATACGGCGATGTGCGCGGCTTGTAGACTCCGCCGCGAAGGGCATTTGCGCCTGCTTCTTTGACTGCCTGCGCGATTTCAAGAATCTGCGCGCGAGATTCCACCGAGCAGGGTCCGGCGATAATGGGGATTTCTGTGCTGCCAACGGAGAAACCGTCGAGTTTAAAAACAGAATCCTGTTCGTGGAATTGGCGTGAGGCAAGTTTGTAAGGCTTGGAAATACGCTGAACTTCCAACACGCCAGGCAACGCTTCGAAGATTTCCTTTGCAACATAGTGACCGTCGCCAACTGCGCCGATGATGGTTTGTTCGACACCGAAGATGGGATGGGAAGATAATTTGTGCTTTTCGATCTCGGCAATGACAGCGTCAATTTGTTCTCTGGGCGCACCGGGGTGCATGATGATCATCATAATTAGGTTTCCTTTTGAATGTGTGACTTGTGTTTTGTAATTGGTAAATGGTAATTGGTAAATGGTAATTACCAATTACTACTTATCGTTCTTCACGCCCAACCCTGCTTCAACGGTTGAACATTTCCTTGAACAGCGGCGAGCCTGCGTCCCATAATCTGCGCGATCTGACCGACCTGCTTGACCAACTCGGCAAATTTTTCTGGTCTGAGCGACTGCTTGCCATCGGAGACTGCTTTTGCAGGATCGGGATGAACTTCGATAATCAGTCCATCCGCGCCTGCGGCAATTCCAGCGCGTGAAATGGCGGCGACATAATCCGCGTGGCCGGTTGAATGAGATGGATCAAGAATGACAGGCAGATGAGTCAAATGTTTCAAAACAGGGACAGCATTGATATCAGTGGTATTGCGCGTGGATGTTTCAAACGTGCGGATACCGCGCTCGCACAACATCACACGCTGATTACCCCCAGCCAAAATATATTCAGCAGACATGAGTAATTCTTCGACCGTGGCGGAAAGTCCGCGCTTGAGCAGAACGGCTGTACGCGTTTCACCGATGGCGCGCAATAAATTGAAATTCTGCATATTGCGCGCGCCCACCTGCAGCACATCCACATATTTCACCATCAAGTCCAACTGCACCTGAGACATAATCTCGACGACGATGGGCAGCCCCGTTTTTTCACGCGCTTCGGCGAGAAGTTCGAGACCTTCTTCGCCCAATCCTTGAAATGCATACGGCGATGTGCGCGGCTTGAACACTCCGCCGCGCAAAGCGGACGCTCCCGCCTCTTTCACAGCGATGGCTGTTTCTATAATCTGTGAGCGACTCTCCACTGAACATGGTCCAGCAATGACGGCGATCTCATTTCCACCGACAGCAAATCCGCTCAATGGGACGATTGAATCTTCGGGGTGAAATTGACGCGACGCAAGTTTGTATGGCTGGGTAATACGCTGAACAATATCCACGCCGTCCAGACCTTCGAAACGCTCCATGGGAATGCTGTGCGTCTCGCCGATCGCGCCGATAATCGTCGCTTCGACTCCCTGCGATAGGTGGACGGCAAGTCCCATGGATTTGATTTGTGCGATCACCGCTTCCACTTCCTGAGGTGTGGCGTTGGCTTTCATTATGATCATCATGGTAATTTCTCCTGTTTTATTCGGGTGGTCGAGTAGAGCCGTGTTCGTCGGTTCGTATCGAGACCACCATGTTTTCAAAACATCTTCTGTTTTTCATCAACTGCTGGTTTCGATACGGCGACGAAAAACATGTCGCCTACTCAACCAGCGGAGTATTTATGTTACTGCGCCGCAACCAAATCTGGTCTTAGCTTTACTGCATCACGTAAATATACATGCGTGATTTCATTCTGCGGCGTCTCCGTATTCCAGTGGACGAGCACACGAATAACTCTCCGCAAACTGCCAGGGACTGGGATTTCCCTTGCGCACATCATCGGGACGAGTCCCCAGCCCATTTGTCTCGCCGCCTGCGCGGGGAAGGTCGAGGCGAGGTCGTCGGTCACGGTGAAGATGGCGCTGCCCACATCTTCGGGCTTCATACTTTCGTTAGCGCCGAGAATCGCTTCCAATAACTCCCGTGTGGCTTCGAGAATTAGCTCGGGTTCATCGGCTGATACGGTGGTTGCGCCACGAATTCCACGAATTGACATAATTGCTCCTTGCCCTCACCCCTACCCCTCTCCCAGAAAACGGGAGAGGGGTGAGCGAGGAGATGAAATAAAAAAAGAGCGAGACCGTGTGGTCTCGCTCTCTACGTGAACAGATTTATATTCTGTCTACTTAAGCGCCACCAACGGCAACCGAGTCTCGGAAACCGTAATAAAAGTAAAACGCAAACCAACGAGTGGACTTAAGCATGTTGGGGGCTATTCTATGCGCCTCATGCAGATGCGTCAAGGGGCAAATTTTGTAAACGGACTTTGTAACGGATTCACGGACTAAAACGGAACTCGTTCGTTGTTTTGTTTTGCGTTGGAAGTATAATCGCCTAATATGTCCATCCTTTCAGGAAAGCACATTCTGCTCGGCGTCACAGGTTCCATTGCGGGTTATAAAGCTGCCGACCTTGCTTCCAAACTCGCGCAGGCAGGCGCGCAAGTGGATGTGATTCTGACGGGTGCCGGGGAAAAATTTGTCACGCCGCTCACCTTTCAATCTGTGACTGGCCGCCGCGCATATACCGACGTTGACTTGTGGGGAAAGGAAGCGCATGTCCTGCATGTCAGTTTCGGGAAAACAGCCGACCTGCTCGTTATCGCGCCATGCACAGCGGATACGATGGCAAAGCTCGCAAATGGATTTGCAGATAACCTGCTCACGGTTACAGCTTTAGCGGCGCAATGTCCGTTGATCATTGCACCGGCAATGGATGGCGGCATGTTCGGGCATCCCGCCACACAGGAAAATCTTGCAAAGTTAAAAGAACGCGGAGCGATCATTGTCGGACCTGCTGAAGGCCACCTTGCTTCAGGGTTGACCGGCACAGGCCGAATGGTGGAGCCTGCGGAAATTTTCGGTCACATTCGGATCGCGCTTGGCAGGAACGGAAAACTCGCGGGTAAAAAAGTCGTTGTCACCGCGGGCGGGACTCAGGAATCAATCGACCCGGTGCGCGTCATCACGAATCGTTCTTCCGGCAAACAGGGATATGCGCTCGCCCAGGCAGTGCTCGATTCAGGCGCGGACGTTTGCCTGATCACTGCGCCGACAGCATTGACTCCGCCTGTGGGCGCGCGAGTCGTCCACGTGAAAAGCGTGCAGGAGATGCTCGATGCCGTAATGAAAGAATCTGCCGATGTGTTGATCATGGCGGCGGCTGGCGCAGATTTCCGCCCGGTACAGGCGGCGAAAGATAAATTGAAAAAGCGCGACGGCATTCCGCAGGTGGAACTCGAAGCTGCGCCTGATATCCTTGGAACAGTGGCAGACTCAAGGTCAGAAAAGAAGCGCTTCCAAATCGTGGCGGGGTTTGCGGCGGAGAGTCGCAACCTGCTTGAGAATGCTTCCGAAAAGTTGAAATCAAAAAAATTGGATTTTATTGTTGCAAATAATATTTCCGCAGAGGATGCCGGTTTCGCAGTGGAGACCAATCGCGTGACGCTCCTGTTCGCAAATGGGTTAAAGGAAACTTTACCGCTGATGAGCAAAATCGAAGTGGCAGAAAAGATCATCGAACACATATCAAAGCTGTTGGAGTGAACATGCGCGTTTTGGTCATATCGGATATACATGCGAATTACACCGCGCTGCAAGCCGTATTAAAAGACGCCGGACAGGTGGATGAAACCTGGTGCCTTGGCGACCTTGTCGGTTACGGCCCGGACCCAAACGCGGCGGTGGAGGAAATACGCGATATTCCAAACCTCACCTGTATGCTTGGCAATCATGATGTGGCAGTGACCGGCAGGATGTCATTCGAGACCTTTAATGGCGATGCGCGCCGCTCATTGGTTTACCATGAAAAAGTAATGACCGCGGACAACATGGATTTTTTACGCTCGCTGCCCACCACTGCAAAAGTATGCGGCGATGCCACCCTCGCGCATGGAAGCCCGCGCGAACCATTGTGGGAATATATTTTGAACACGCTTTCGGCGCGGATCAACTTTGATTATTTCGGCACACCATGGTGTTTCGTCGGACATTCCCATATCCAATGCATGTTTGCGCTGGATGAAAAATCAAATCACGTCGCCCTTGACCAAACCAAACCTGACAAAACGATCAAGCTACGCCCGAAGTTGATCCTGAACCCAGGCTCGGTCGGCCAGCCGAGGGATCGCGATCCGCGCGCAGCATATGCCATCTACGAAACCGAATCGCGCACATGGACTCCGCGCCGTGTGATGTACAACATTGCCGAAGTGCAGGAGCGCATCCGCTCTTCGGGTTTGCCGGAGAAACACGCGGCCCGTCTTGCGGAAGGATGGTAACTGGAAAGACAAAAAGCAAAAGGTAGAAGGCGCGGAGCAGATACAGGAACTATTTCTTTATGCTTATCGTCATTGTGTAAAGAAATGAAAAAGGAGAAGAAATCATGAAGAGAATTTTGCCATTCAGTTTCATCGTCATTGCCGCATTGATCCTCGCCGCGTGCGGTGCCGCCTCAAGAACAGAAGCCCCAATGCAGCCAGATTACTATAGCGTTTCGCCGGAAATGGGCGGAGCGCCTGCGGTGGCGCAAGATTCAATAATGCCTGGCACCGCCCCGGAAGCAAGAGCAGCGGAACAGGCTACGGCAAATACCGGCTCCGGTATTTCAGCTTCAGCAGTCGAGCGCATCGTCATCAAGAACGCCGATCTGGTGATCGTTGTCTCGGATGTTGAAGGCCGCATGAAGAACATCCAGGCCATGGCAGAGCAGATGGGCGGGTTTGTTGTCTCGTCGAATCTATACCAGAGTTACACAAGCAGTTACGTTGAAGTACCCGAAGCGCAGATCGTCATCCGCGTGCCTTCTGAAAAACTGGATGAAGCAATGGACCAGATCAAGAAGGACACGGTCGAGGTCCAGACTGAGAATATTTCAGGTCAGGATGTGACCGCAGAATATGTGGATTTGCAATCCCGCTTGAAGAATTATGAAGCCGCTGAAGCACAGTTGAATGAGATATTGGAAAAAGCCACAGACACCACAGACGTGGTCAATATCTTCAATCAACTTGTTTATTACCGCGAACAGATCGAACTGGTAAAGGGCCAGATCAAATATTACGATGAAGCCGCGGCGCTTTCCGCGATCAGCGTGCGCATCATCGCCGAAGAGACCATTCAACCTGTTGTAATCGGCAAATGGGAGCCGAAGGGTGTGGCGCTTGAAGCCGTGCAGGACCTGATCGACTTCCTGAAAGGCTTTACAGAATTCCTCATCCGCTTTGTGATCTTCAACCTGCCGGTGTTGATACTGATCTTCATTCCGTTGTATCTTGTATTCCTCGGCGCGCGAGCTGTCTTTAGAAAGATGCGTGGAAAGAAAGTGAAGAAGGAAGAAGTGAAGGAAGAGGAAAAGAAGTGAGTAGTTATCAGTAATCAGTGAAGAAAGAGTCTGCAAGTTAGCAGGCTCTTTCTTATTATGTACTCACCTTACGCGGTAACGCGAGATTTATTTCGCAAAATGGTCGACATAAATGTCGCGTTACGGGCTGGACTGCGTAACTCAGTTATGTATTTGCGAGGGAGACACTGGCACTGCCCGCCAGCAGGGAAATCACCCTCCTTGCAATGACATTTGGCAATATAATCACAGCATGGAAACTTTAACGCGCGACGCGCTCTCACTTTTCAACGTTCACATGACAGGGCGGCAAGTGATGGCGCTTATCACCTACGAGCGCGAACTGCTGGACTGGAATCAAAAGTTCAATCTCACCGCCATTCGGGACGTGGAATCGATCCGAACCAAACATTTTCTGGATTCATTTTCCTGCGTACTGGCATGGAAAGCCAACCCACCACGCCGCCTCATTGACGTGGGAACTGGTGCCGGTTTCCCGGGCATTCCCTTGAAAATAATCTATCCTTCCATGCAATTGACATTGGTGGAGTCTGTGGGAAAGAAAGCCATGTTTTGCCAGCACATCGTCCGCGTGCTGGGGCTGGAAGGCGTGAATGTCATTCAGTCCCGCGCAGAAGACCTCGGACAAAAAAAGGAGCACCGCGAAACGTATGATTGGGCAGTAGCCCGCGCTGTGGCGAATCTCAACGTATTGAGCGAATATCTGCTTCCGCTGGTAAAAGTCGGCGGGGTGGTTCTCGCACAAAAAGGTGAAAGCGGACCCGCCGAAGCGCAGTCCGCTGAAAATGCGATGAAAATTTTAGGTGGAAAATTAAAGCAATTGATTCCCGTCAACTTGCCCGGTGTTGCCGACGACCGTTATCTTGTGCTGATTGATAAAGTCGCTGCCACGCCGCCAAAGTATCCGCGCAATGCGGGGATGCCAGCGAAAACGCCGTTGTAATTGTAGGGGCGAGGTGACCTCGCCCCTACGTTGATTAACAACTCGCTTCATCAACAATCGTGATCTTGTCTTCCTTGTTGGGGATGATACACAGGAACTCAAACGGCTCATCGCCGATATTCTCATAGAAATGCACCATGCCCTCGGGGATAAAGACTACATCGCCAGCTTTGACTTCAACAATCTCATCACCAAGCCCGATCTTCGCATGTCCCCGCAGAACGTATTGCTCATGTTCCAGCGTGTTGGTGTGACGCGGCATCCCGCCGCCGGGCAGCATGGAAAATTTCCGCAGGGCAAAGTTTGGTCCCTCTTGAGAGGAGATCAATACCTGGATGGTTGTATCTTTTCCAGCGGCTACGTTTTTGGCTTCTACGTCAGTTGTGTGTTTTACTGTCATGGTTACCTCCGTGTTATATCGTCATTGCGAGGAGGGCGATCTCCCCGACGAAGCAATCTTATTATCAAATTGGGGATTGCTTCGGGCTAACGCCCTCCTCGCAATGACGGGGTAGATATTTATAAACCATGCTGAATTGCGATAACTGCGGCTTGCGTTCGATCAGAGACATTTAGTTTTTCCAAAATCGCACTGACGTGATTTCTCACAGTTCCTTCGGATAGATGCAATTGGGCTGCAATCTCGCTGTTGTTGATTCCTTTTGCGATCAGGCGCAGCACATCCAGTTCACGCTCGGTGAGTTTATCAGTCAATATGGATGTGGGCTGGGTCTGTTTGCTGGCGACTTGATTGAGCAGTTTACCCGCGATGGCGGGGTCAACAAAGGATTTGCCATCCATTGTTCCGCGAATGGCTTCGACAATTTTCTGGCGCGATGTATCTTTCAATAAATACCCAGACGCCCCCGCGCGAATCGCGTCGAAGACCCATTCATCGTCATCGTAAGTTGTCAGCACAAGGATTTTTATGTTGGGGAATTTTGCGCGGATCTCGCGCGTGGCTTCGATACCGTTCATGATCGGCATTTTCAAATCCATCAGAATCAAGTCAGGTTGCTTTTGCGCGGCGAGTTCAACAGCTTCCGCGCCATCCTGAGCAGCGCCAACGACTTGAAAATCCTTCTCGAGGTTGAGAAGCATTTCAAGTCCATCGCGGATCACGGCCTGGTCGTCACAGAGGAGGATTTTCATGGTTGTCTTTTTATGTCGTTGCGAGGGCGATGCTTTTCGCCCGAAGCAATCTCCTACTTAATTGGGGGTTGCTTCGTCGCAAAAAGCAAAAGCGCTCCTCGCAACAACATGCAATTGGATTATATCGTCAGCACAACCTTCGTGCCTTTTCCTTTTTCGCCCTTCGATACGGCTTCGCCACTCAGGGCATGGCTTTCGATCTTTAATTTGCCGCCAGCAAGTTCGGCGCGTTCGCGCATTCCGATCAAACCAAAATGGCCTGTCGAAACATCAGACTTCATATCAAAGCCGATGCCATCATCTTGAATGGTCAACGTAGTATATCCATCGTTTTGCAGGCTCACACTGAAATTTTTGGCACGCGAGTGGTGGACAATATTCTCGATACATTCCTGCGCGATGCGGTAGATGGTTTGCTCCACGTCCGGGCTGAGGGAAGGCATGGGATTTTTAAGGTCAAGCGTCAGATTAAGGTGGAAGCGCGCCGCCGCAGATTCCGCCGTGCGCTGGATGGCGAGTCCGAGTCCCATATCTTCCAGTGATGACGAACGCAAGGCTTTGAGCGCGCGGCGGGTCTCATCCACACCGATATGAGTCGACTCTAAAGATTTATCGATCAAGTCGCGCGTCTTATTCGGGTCGATGTCAAAATAGGCTTTGGCAGTTTCAAGCGAGACGGAAATGGCGGTGAGGGAATGCGCGAGCGTATCATGAAGTTCGCGCGCGAGACGATTGCGTTCGCGGCTCACTGTGAGCTGTTCCAGCGTGGACGCATAATGCGTGAGGTTGGCATTGGCCTCGCGCAGAGACTCACCCTGCTTACGCAATCGCGCGACAAGCAAGCTGATGAACACGCCCACCGCGATAAAACTGATCGTGCGGATGATGGCGATGAAAAGAAAAACATAAATGTTTCGGTAATCCATGGCGCTGAAATAAATAAGACCCAGTTCAAGAGTGGTGGTGGCAATGCTAAACAGAATCACGTGCAGCAATTCATATTCCCAGGCCACGAGCACAAGCGCAACAAATAACACAGGCAGTTGACGCAGCGCCATGCCTTCGGCATTTGCAAGCGGACCCTGCGGGAAGCGCGGCGTGATCAACACATTGATAACGATTGGCGCAGTTGAAATGGTAAGCAGAAGCAGGGGATAAAAAGCACTGCCCAATTCTTTTTGTATCCAGCCCCAGTAGGTAAAGACCAGAAAAAGTAACGCGACCAACCCGCTCGCAGCGTAGAAAAGATACACAGGCCTGAGTGGATTCCTTGGCAGGTTTGGTTGAATAGGTTGAAGTCCCTGATTGGGAGGCAACTGTTGCCCCGGCACAAATTGCTGCAAAGGTGGATTTTGCGCAATGGGAAGATTTATTTGTGTGTAAAGCACAAAATCCATGACGGCCATGGCAATCAGAAATCCGATCCAGATCCATGCGGCGGTGCGAAGAATACGAATTGATTCTTTCGGGGAGTGCATAGGCACATCTTATCACGAAGGGACTTGTATGCCTTGTGCGTGCCGTCATGATTTCTCCATGTTACCCATGACAGGTGTCATGGGTGTGGCCGAATGGATTCATGGGTTTATAAGTCAAGTGGTGACTGGCTTCACTCTCGGTTTTTTGAGGGGAAATATAAAATAGTTGTAATGAGAAGTAAACGCTGGTGGTTGAGTAGCCCCGAATGCTCTTTGAGGGGCGTACACTTGCACCGAACGCAAGTGCGGTGTCGAAACCACAATGACAAGTAAACAAGAAATTAAATGAAACTATGAAATAGGTGGTTTCGATACGGACTTCGCTGTCGCTCAGTCCTACTCAACCACCAGCGTAAAAAATAATATGGAGCAACAAATGACAACAGAAACCATCCCATCTCAACCTTCGTTCTTGAAGAAAAATCTATTCCTTGGCGTGACGATCTCAACCGTGCTTGTCATCGTCATCATGGCCTTCTCGTTTGGATTGCACATGTACAACCTCGAAGCCATCGGCGACGCGAATGCTTATTACACGGCGGCAGTCAAATCCATGCTGCAATCGTGGAGCAACTTCTTCTTCGTCGCGGCAGAACCTGGCGGCTCGGTCACGGTTGACAAGCCTCCGCTGGGATTATGGATCGAAGCAGTCTTCGCGTATTTTCTCGGCGTGAGCGGGTTTAGCGTTTCACTGCCAAACATTCTCGCCGGCGTGTTTGGAATTCCGCTTTTATATGCGATGGTCAAAAAACACATGGGCGAACTCGCGGGACTTATCGCCGCGTTTGTCATGGCGATCACGCCGGTCTTCGTCGCCACGAATCGCAACAACACCATGGACGGTCTGCTCGTTTTCTTTTTACTTCTCGCCGCGTGGACATTTATCAAAGCCACCGAGTCAGGCAAACTGACATGGCTTTTGCTGGGCGCGTTCATTGTCGGTCTCAGCTTCAACATCAAAATGATGCAAGCCTTTTTGCCGCTCCCCGCTTTTTACGCACTTTACTTTTTCGGTTCAAAAGAAGGCTGGTTACGCAAAATTATCAACCTCGGTATCGCCACAGTTTTACTCATCGCAGTCTCGCTATCATGGGCAGTCGTTGTGGATTTGACTCCCGCAGACTCACGTCCCTACATTGGTTCATCTGGCAACAACACCGTCATGGGACTCATCACCGGTCATAACGGCTCTTCACGATTGTTCGGTGGATTCTTTGGCCCGGGGAATAACAATCGGGATGAAGGAACGCCTCCCTCCGCGCCGCAAGCTGGTCAGCCTCCCATGCAGGGGATTCAGCCCCAGCAGGGAACTCGTCAAGGACCACCACAGCAGGCAGTGGATGCCTGCGCAAGTTCAACGCAAGGTGATGCATGTTCCTTCACTCAACCAAATGGGAACACGATCAATGGCTCATGTACACTTGCGCCGCACGCTAGTGCAGGTGTAAATCCGCCCAATTTGAATGTACTCGCTTGCGCGCCGCAGGAAATGAACGCACAACAAAATGGACAGACTCCAAATCAAGGCGCTCCACAAGCAGCAGTGGATGCATGTACTAATTCAACACAAGGCACGGCCTGTTCATTCTCCTTGCAAAACGGCAGCACGATCAACGGTTCATGCGTGAACGCTCCCAATTCAAACGAACTGACTTGCGCACCGCAGGGAATGCTCCCACAAAATGGACAGGCTCCAGTGGATGGTCAACTGCCTGCCAATGGTCAAGGCGGAACACCGTTTAGTCAGGAGACTGGCGCCCCCGGAGTCTTCCGCTTTTTCACACAACCTTTATCAAAACAAATGTCATGGCTGCTGCCGTTTGCATTGATCAGCGTTTTGCTCGCACTCTTCGGCTCACGCATAAAACTTCCAATCGAGTCTGGTGTTCACAAAGCCCTTATCCTTTGGGGCGGATGGTTGTTGACGTGTGTGGTGTTCTTCAGCATGATCTCAGGCATTTTCCATTCATATTACGCCATCATGCTGGCTCCCGCTCTCGGCGCAATGGTCGGTATTGGATTTACCCAATTATGGTCATGGGGCAGAGACAGGAATTGGGCTGGCACTCTGCTCATTCTTGCATCGGCTGTCACGCTCGGCTTTCAATATTTTGCGATGGATCAATACGGCGAGAACTTGTGGTGGATGCTCCCAGCGGGAATCCTCTTTATGGTGGGAATCAGCCTAATGGTAGTGTCGAAGCGATTTGCATTCGCCACGATCCTGTCTGCGATGCTGGTCATCCCAATGTATTGGACAGTCATGACCGTGGCATCCAATCCAAATATAAATTTACCCAGCGCATACACAGGCGCTGGAATCGATGATCCAAATCGCGCCCGCGTTCAGGATGGCGGGCCGGGGGCAAACGCAAACCAGGAATTGCTTGCCTATCTTGAAGCAAACACGCAGGGCATGAAATATCTCGTGGCTGTGCCGTCATCGCAAAACGGAGCGTCGCTCGTACTCGCCACGGGACGCCCGGTACTGTACATGGGCGGCTTCGGCGGGCAGGATGAAGTGGTGACTGCCGAGGATTTGTCCGCGATGGTGGCGAACGGCGAATTGCGTTATGTGATGTATGGCGGTGATCGCGGCGGCAAAACGGATATTACGAATTGGTTGAGCGCTTCATGTTCGGTTGTGCAGGAATTTAGTGGAACGTCATCAGGTAATCAGGGACCGGGCAATCAGGCCACGACTTTGTATATGTGCAAATAAGTTTGGCAATGAACATAGATTAAACCTCAGGCCTTCGAGTTGCAATAACTCGGAGGCCTTTACAGTTATAATTCGCTCAAATCCTCCAATGGGGATATAACCCATGACCGCCAACCGCCAAAATCCGTTTCCATCCGCTCATCCGCTATGACATCCGTTGACAACCGCCCTCTCCGCGTTTTCCTCTGCCACTCCAGCAATGACAAACCCGCCATCCGCGAGTTGTATCAGAAACTCCGCGCCGAGCCGTGGATTCAACCCTGGCTGGACGAAGAAGAACTCTACCCAGGGCAGGATTGGGAGACGGAAATTGAAAAAGCTGTGGAATCATCAGATGTTGTATTAGTTTGTCTCTCCAATGGTTCAATTAATAAGCGGGGATTTGTTCAAAAAGAACTACGTTTCGCGCTTGATGTTGCTCTTGAAATGCCTGAGGAGACAATTTTTATTGTTCCACTTCGATTGGAAGAATGCACTCCACCACGAAGTTTGCGAGATTGGCAGTATTCGGATTATTTTGAAGGTCAACGTGAGCGAGCGCTTGGGAGATTGCTTGTAAGTTTAAAAATGAGAGCCGATTCGCTTGGTTTGAAACATGGACAACCAACGCCGCCACAAAAAATGAAACCGATTGAAGAAACACCAATGCAAAAAAAGGAAAATAAACCAGAAGGCAATCGGTTTGAAAAATCATATGCTCGTGCTCAAAAACTTGTTGCTGAAGCAAACGAACGTGTCCAAAAAAATATTGAAGGAAGAAAGCCTGCTGAAGCCATTCCAGTTGCACAACCCGAACACCTTACAACAGATTGGATTGCCAAAAACAAACTTACTCTCTCCAACGGCATGGAATTTATGCGCGTGCCTGCGGGTGAATTCTTAATGGGGAGTGACACCAGCGTTGATTCTGAGAAACCTTTACACTCTGCAAATATTCCATACGATTATTGGCTAGCGCGATTCCCTATGGCGAATAAATTATATAATGAATACCTTAAGGCTAACGGGAAAATGATTCTGCCATATGGTTCTGCATTGCGGGCATTTCATGATGATCGCGATCACCCTGCAGTAGATATGAAATGGCTTAATGCTATTGCGTATTGCCGATGGCTAAACAGTATATATAAAGCAGAATTGCCATCTGGTCTGATATTACGATTGCCTACTGAAGCAGAGTGGGAAAAAGCTTCGCGTGGAATAGATGGAAGAGATTATCCTTGGGGCAATACTTTCGATAAAAATAAATGTAATTCTGGTCATAGTGGACACAATGGCACTACGCCTGTAGATTTTTATTCACCTCAAGGAGATTCGCCTTACGGATGTGCGGATATGGTAGGGAATGTGTTTGAGTGGACATGCAGCTTGTTTATGCCATATCCATATAATAGGCAGAATGAAACTGAACGAATCAATAATAATTTGATTGCGATACGTGGAAATTCTTATTTCAGTACAGCAAAACTCTTGAAAACTTTTATTCGCGGGCAATCCCTTCCATCTAATAATGCAAGAATTACAGGTTTCCGCGTCTGCCTTGCCCCACCAGTTCCCAAATGACTCCATCCACTTCCACTGGGGGAAATAACCATCCACGAATAGGGCACGAATTCTCGAATTGGTAGAATCATATTCGTGAATTCGTGTTTATATTCGTGGACGGTTTTTGAAAATCCTTTTTCCCTTGCCCACTTCCACTGGGGGAAGTACCATCCACGAATGAAATCACGAATACTCGAATAGCCGACTCCCATTCGTGAATTCGTGGCGATATTCGTGGACGGTTCATTTAATCCCTTGCCCACTTCCACAGGTGGAAGTAAACTCACGCAACTTGTAAACTTCAAACCTTCCAACTGGAGTCCCCCATGCAACTCAAAGGAATATACGCCCCCATCGTCACCCCCTTCAACGCGGACGAAAGCATCAACTACCCCGTCCTTGAACAAATCATCGAATACCTGATCGCCAACAAGATCGCAGGGCTCGTCCCAGGCGGCACGACGGGCGAAGTCTACGCCTTCACCGAAGCCGAACGGCTGGACATTTTCAAATTCGTCAAAGAGAAAGTCAACGGGCGGGTGACTCTCATTGCAGGCACCAACTCTGGCGCCACGCGCGACGTTGTCCGCTACTCGCAGATCGCTGAGCAAATGGGCTACGACGCGCTCATGGTCGCCGTCCCGCCGTATTCACGTCCCAATCAGCGCGAACTGCTCGCGCATTATGAAGCCGTCGCCAAAGCCGTCAAAATTCCCATCGTCCTCTACAACTTCCCCTGGCGCGCGGGCACCGAAGTCGGCTACGAAGTGATGGACGGTCTGACCAAATACGATCACATCATCGGCATCAAAGAAGCCAGCGGCGACATGTCCCGCGTCTACGAGTTCCGTCTGCACTACGGCGACCGCTATCAAATGGTCTGCGGCTCCGACGATCAGGCGCTCGACTACTTCCTGTGGGGCACCACCTCATGGATTGGCGGCGCCGCCTCCTGCGCTCCGCTCGAGCATTACAACGTCCTCGAAGCCGCCCTCGCCAAAGACTTCGTCACTGCCCGCAAATACATGGACAAACTCCTCCCGCTCCTGCGCAACATGGAAAGCGGCGGCTACACCCAAAAGGTCAAAGTCGGCTGTGAATTGCGCGGCATTCCTGTTGGAAATCCACGCCAGCCGCTGCTGCCACTGTCCGCTGAAGACCGCGCTGAGTTTGAGAAGATATTCAAAACCTTACTTTAATATATACCCGGTGGTTGAGTAGCGCGAAGCGCGTATCGAAACCACCGATTTGGAAAATGACAAAATGATTCGAATCTCCTTTTTAGATTCCCACACCGGCGGCGAACCCACGCGATTAATTACCGCGCTTCCCTTCGACCTTGGAACTGGTTCCGTTGCTGACAAATTATCCAAGCTGAAAGCAGACCACGACGACTTCCGCACCACAGTCCTCAACGAACCCCGCGGCTCGGACGTGCTCGTCGGCGCATTGCTCGTCGAACCCGCTGACCCGACCTGCCAGTTCGGAGTCATCTACTTCAACAACGTCGGCTACCTCGGCATGTGCGGACATGGCACCATCGGTCTCATTGCCTCACTGGCATATTTGGGAAAAGTCCAACCTGGCGTGATTCGGGTGGAAACCCCCGTTGGGGTTGTTGAGGCTACATTACATGCTCCGTCATTGCGAGAAGCGAACGGAGTGAGCGACGAAGCAATCTTCCCCTCGGCTCATGAGATTGCTTCGGGCGAAAAACAAGAGCGCCCTCGCAATGACGGAAATTATCCCAATAAAGTCTCCGTCAAAAACATCCCCGCCTACCGCCATCTGACTCATGTCCCTGTCACTGTCGATGGCAAAACCATCCACGGTGACGTAGCTTGGGGCGGAAACTGGTTCTTCCTCTGCCACGACCACGGCATGGACGTAAACATGCAAAACCTCGAAGCGCTGACCGAATTCGCATGGCGCGTGCGCGAGCAATTCACCGCTGATGGAATCACTGGCATGAACGGCGCAGAAGTTGACCATGTCGAATTATTCGCATCCACGCCCGAAGCGGACAGCAAAAGTTTCGTCCTCTGCCCCGGCAAAGCCTACGACCGTTCTCCCTGCGGAACAGGCACCAGCGCAAAGTTGGCTTGCTTATATGGCGATGGAAAATTGCAAGTGGGTCAAACGTGGAAACAACAAAGCGTCGTCGGCAGTATCTTTGAAGGCAGTGTGCAATTGGACGGTGACAAGATTATCCCGACCATCACTGGCGAAGCATGGGTGATGGCAGAGGGCACGATCTTGGTGGATGAACGCGATCCATTTAGAAACGGAATTTGAAAAAGCATTAACCACAGAGAACATAGAGGGCACGGAGAATTATTTTTAAAAACCTCTGTGATCTTCGTGGTCTCTGTGGTTGAATCTTTTTGGAGATCGAATGACAACAAAATCAGATGTCCTCATCATTGGCGGCGGACCCGTAGGCTTAAGCTGTGCCTATTACCTTTTGAAATCTGGAAGAAAAGTGACTTTGCTTGACGCCAAAGAAATCGGCAAAGGCAGCGGATCGGGCAATGCGGGGCATATCGTGCCTAGTCATATTATTCCTCTGGCTGCGCCCGGCGTGGTGACCTCTGCCCTTAAGTGGATGCTCGACCCCGCGCACAGTCCATTCGGGATGAAGGTCAGCCTCGACCCGAATTACATTTCATGGCTGTTGAAATTTGTACTTGCGTGCAGTGAATCCAATGTTCAACGAAGTATTAAGCCTTTGAATGATCTTGGTCAATTGAGTGCAAAGAACTTCTCGCAGATCATAGCCGAAGAAAAATTCGATTGCTCGTATCAGGAAAAAGGCTTGCTCTTTCTATATAAAACCGAAAAAGCATTTCATGATGGACAGCACGAAGGCCAGTTCATGCAAAAGCATGGAATCCCCGTCAGCGTGTATGACAAAACTAAAATCCATGAAATCGAACCTGCCGCATTGGGCAGTGTGATCGGCGGCGTGCATTTCACGGGGGATGCTCATCTCAACCCTGCGGTGTTTCTCGGACTATTAAGTGATCGCGTCCGCGCGATGGGTGCGGAGATGTCGGAAGGAACGGCGGTTACAGGATTTGAATCCGCAAATGGAAAGATCACAAAAGTCAAAACGAATGCGGGAGATTTCGAAGCGGAGCAGGTTGTTCTTGCTGCTGGCGCATTGACCCCATCCGTGGCGCGGAATTTGAAATTGAATATTCCCATTCAACCCGCGCGCGGATACAGCACGACCATGTCTGCAACCAAGCAGATGCCAAGCCATGCATTGATTCTCGGCGAGCGCAGAATTGCCGTCTCGCCAATGGGCAGAGTTCTTCGCTTTACAGGCCGACTCGAAGTAGGCAACTACAGTATGGAGCCGAATCCCGTTTGGATTCAACGCATTGAAAACTCTGCACGAGAATATCTGCATTTGGATGAAAAACTGGATGTCAAAGAAACTTGGGCGGGACTGCGTCCCACCACACCTGATGGAGTGCCGATCATCGGGCGTTCACCAAATCACAGCAATTTAATCCTCGCCACAGGTCACGCCATGCTGGGGTTATCACTTGGGCCAGGCACAGGCCAAGTAGTGGCCGAATTGCTCAATGAGCAGGAGCCAGCCATCAGCTTAAGTCCGATGCGGTTGGAGAGATTTTAGTCAGCGCCTCCAATAAGGAAGGAACGTCCCGAAGGTTTGTTGAGAAAATTTGGTCGCTTTTGCCAGCCTTCGGGACGGTTTCAACTGAATGAAACACACTCGAAAGATTTTAGTCAGCCCCGCTAATCAAATCGCAAAAGTGGAAAGCAGAACTGTATAATCAGAACTGCTTTCCACTTTCGACTTTAAAACCTTCAACCTGAAACATTCTCTGGAGAACTTCATGACCCTCAAACCCTGGAAGATATTAGAATCCACCTACATCCGCCCGAGAATTCGCATTGACAAGTGTGACCTGCCGAACGGCAGCCTGCTCGACGCCACGATCATGGAATTTCGCAGTTGGGCAAATGTCCTCGCGCTCACCAAAGATCAGCAGGCGGTGCTGGTCAGGCAGTATCGTCACGGCGCAAAAAAAGTGTTGCTGGAATTGCCCGGCGGAGTCGTCGAAGATGGAGAAAACCCCTCGGACGGAATCAGGCGCGAGTTACTGGAAGAAACGGGCTACACATCCAGCAGCATCATCGAAGTCGGCCGCATCTATCCCAACCCCGCCATGCAAACCAATCAGCTTTTTTGTTACCTTGCGATTGACGCGGAAAAAGTCGGCGCGCAAAATCTCGACGAAGGCGAAGATATCGAAGTCCAACTCCTGCCGCTCGATGAATTAATTCGAATGGCGGGCAACGAAGAATTTCCCCACGCATTGAACGTCGCGGTTTTATTTCGCGCGCTCGCCTACATGAAACGGATCAACTAAAATGCAGGCACAATTAATTCTCGACGCAAAAGCAACTCTCGGTGAAGGCCCCGCGTGGGATTCAAAAACGCAAACACTGTACTGGCTCGATATTCTTGAAAAAAGAATTTATGCAGGCACTCGAATCCTTGCCGAACTGGATGACTTCGTCGGATGCCTTGCCCCGCGCAAGAATGGGAATCTACTCGTGGGCAAACGCTTCAGCTTCGCCGACCTTGAGCCTGCCACCGGTCAAGTGACAGTTCTCGCGTCTGTCAGTGAGCCGCACGAAAACCGCTTCAACGACGGCAAATGTGACCCCGCTGGCCGCTTCCTCGCCGGCAGCATGGACATGAATGAGAAAGACCCAACGGGCGCATTGTATTCATTCGATGGCAATGAAGTGACCCGCTTGCTCGATGGCATTCGCATCTCCAACGGCCTCGCATGGAGCGTTGACCATAAAACTTTTTACTACATCGATACGCCTACGCGCGAAGTGAAGGCATTCGATTATGACATCGCCAGTGGACAAATCGCAAATCCGCACGCTGTAATTCATGTCCCTGAATCCATTGGCTGGCCCGATGGCATGACCTCCGACACCGAAGGAAATTTATGGATCGCCATGTGGGGCGGCGCGCAAGTAACAAAATGGAATCCCGGCACAGGAAATCTGCTTGAACAAATTCCTGTGCCCGCATTGCAGACATCATCCTGCGTCTTCGGCGGCAAAGACATGAACGAGTTATATATCACCTCTGCGCGAAAAGGCATGAGCGAAGTTGATCTAAAAAAATACCCGCTCTCAGGCGGGTTGTTCAAAGTCATTACGAATGTACAAGGAATGCAAACGTTTGAATTTGGATAAATAATAGACGTTATCACACTTTAACGAAATCGGACTTGTAATGCCAAGGTCTGAAATTCAAGCGAAAATTGTGCAAAGCGGCGCAGGTTTCCATGACGCGGTCGCGGAAGTTGTCTTTTCTGGCACGCACTTGATCTTTCAC
>JACRBH010000201.1 GCA_016234535.1 Chloroflexota bacterium | reverse complement strand
GCTTCAGTCGCTCCGCTCCTTCGCAATGACGTATTTTTGCTATGCTTTTTCTTCCATTTTTTCGATTGCCGCATCGAGCAGGCTGCGCACGGCGAGCATCATCTCTTTGCCTGCGGCGCGGCGGTGTTCCATGAAGCCTTCGGGTAACAATCCTTTGACGGCTTCGCGCATTTCCTTGCGGGCTTTCTTATAGTGTTCGCGGGCTTCTTCAGGGATCACATTCTTTAATTTCTTTTCGTTTTCATTTTTTTTGGTAGCCATGGTTAACTCCTTTTTATCTCTATATTTATTATAGCACTCTGAAATTGTTTGAATAACGGAGCGCAGACTTCAGTCTGCGTTTTGTTGCGGACTGAAGTCCGCGTTCCAATAGGATGACTTGTTGGGTTTAAGGTGTCGCGGTAACGGCATCCCCGACCACAATGTTGACTGAGAGTGTGTCGCCGAAGAAGTTGCCGAATTCATCCGCCATGCGCCATGAACTCTGAATCACTCCGCTGACGCCGGTTGGGACAACCATTTGAACCGATATCTCACGCTTCGAGCCGGTTTGGATCGCTTCCTGCATGACGACCGTATTTCCGCGCATTGAGTCGCCGCCCACGTTTTGAAATGTGAATCCGACGTGCCATGCGCATCCGCCGATATTTTGTACGAGCCAGGTCTTGGTAAATACTTCGCCCGCTTTCATCTGCGTGCCATCGGGGATGGTGATGTCTTCGATCCAGAGCAGGTTGTAGCAGGGATTTGCCGTCGGGCTTGCTTCGAGGGTCGCCTCCGTTGTCGCGGTGATGATGGATGGCGTGCTGGTCAATTCCACTTTCAGCGTGGGAGATGCGGTTGAAACAGAGGCAGGCTTTTCGGTCAGGGAGGAAGCGTAGGTGGCAACTGCCTGGGTCCGAATCGCGTCTGCGTTCAATGTGTCAGTTTGATTTGTTCCGCAGGAGAAAAGCAGCGCTGTCAGAATCAAAACAAGTATCAGTGCAATCCGTGTTTTCATGTTCATAATTTTTTGAAACTACTCTTTTGCCAGCCACTCTTTTGCGTCGAACTCGGAGGTAAAGTACATCAACGGCTGGCCTGTGATCCTGGAGAGCAGGTCGCCGAGTGTGCGTTTGATGCCGGTGACGCCGACCACCGCTGTTTTATGAACATGAGATTTGGTTGCGATGGATGCTTCATTGAGAAGAGGCATGAGATTCTTTGTGATCTCGGTGTTCGTAAAATTTGTCAGCACAAGGACCGAATCTACGGGCTGGCCTATCACGATGGCCTGCACTTCCGCCAATTCCTGTTTGACGGGTTCCTCGTTGAAGAAATGATTGGAATAATCCTGGTAGAAGATTTTCTTTCCTTTATGTTCGATCCATTTGGATTTCATTCCGACCTCTTGATTTTCTTTTTTCGAAGACTTTCTTTTACCGGTGTTTCCCGCATTTTGCGGTCTTCAATATATAGCGCTGTGCCTGTGGAAATCGCGCCGATTAGTTCCCAGGCTCCCACGCCGAGAAATCCTGCGGGGGCGATTCGCTCGATCACAATGGCTGTGAAAACAGTAAACGTAACAACGCGGAATGGAACTGTCCAGCGGTAGAATGATTTCACATCATTGAGGGCCGCGAGAATATAGTAGGCGCCCATGTTGAAGGAGGCCATGGAGGATGCCATCATAAAGACGATTGAATAATCGCCGGCTGCGCGCTGGGCACGATCGATCACCTCGAAACCAAGGATGGAAAGAAGAATTTCAGGGCGGATCAAGCCAACGAGCCCCAAAAGCAGGGCGAGTCCCCCAAAGACGAACATGGTCCAGCCGGAAGCGTCACGAATTTTCATTGAAGTCTGTCTCCTGTTTGCATTATTATACTTGCAATGGCATACATGATAAAATACTAAATCTATGGCTAAACATCTGGTTTTGGTGGCTGGGAATATAGGCGCGGGAAAAACGACTCTCACCGAGCGCATTGGCGCCCGCCTCGGCTGGTGGACTGGTTACGAATCTGTGTCGGATAACCCGTACCTCTCCGATTTTTACGGAGACATGCATGCCTGGGCTTTTCATTTGCAGGTCTTTTTCCTCGGCCATCGTGCGGATCAATATCTCGAAGCCTCGCGCGATGCGCGTTCCGCCATTCTGGATAGAAGCATTTACGAGGATGCGCACATCTTCGCGCGTGCCCTGCATCACATGGGGAATTTGGGCGAGCGTGATTATCTTGCGTACCGCCGATTGTTCGAGGTGGTTGTCAATGGACTGCCGCGCCCCGATATGCTGATCTATCTCAAAGCGCCTGTGCCGGTTTTGATGGATCGCATCCGCAGGCGCGCGCGGAACATGGAAACGGGCATTTCACTCGATTACCTGTCCCTGCTCGATTCTTTTTATGATGAATGGCTGGGTGCGTTTGACCTTTGCCCTGTTCTGACCCTGCAAACCGATGACCTGGATATTGTCCACCAACCCGGCCATTTGGATCTGGTTGTTCAGCGTATTCAAGATAAACTGGCTGGAAAAGAAGTAATGGATCTGACCCAAAAATAATTTATTGATGCTACCGCACCGCCCCGAAGGTTTGGCAGAAAATAAGCTAAATTATCGATACCTTCGGGACGTTTTGCGTAAAGTGAGTTATCGATATGACAGTTAACCTTTTATCCAGGATTTCCCTGTTTTCTGATCTGCCTCTCACCGAGCTGGATCAGCTTGTCGCTGCACTGGATGTAAAGGAAATGAAAGACCGCGAGATTCTCTTCCGTGAAGGGGATTTGGGTGAACATTTCTATATTGTCATAAAAGGCGAACTTGAAATCCTTATGGCTGAGGGGCAGATGGAGGAACTCCTTCTGAATGTTATGCGCGAAGGCGAGCATTTCGGCGAAATGAGTCTCATCCTGCCCGGCGGAATTCGCACTGCAACTGTGCGTGCCCGCGGAGCGGCTACTCTGCTCTCGATGAGCCGCGCTCAATTCCTTGAACTAACCACAAAACATCCGCAACTTTCCACTGCGATGGTGCGCGTTTTGAGTCAGCGCCTCGACGCGACCAACACCCAAACCTTCCGCGATCTGACTGAAAAAAACAAACAACTCCAGACTGCCTACGATGAATTAAAAGCCGCACAGGCGCTCTTGATCGAAAAAGAACGCCTCGAGCGTGAACTGCAAGTTGCCGCCGATATTCAATTCAGCATCCTGCCCGATGAATTGCCCACAGTGGCCGAATTCGATTTCGGCGCACGCATCCTGCCTGCCCGTCAGGTGGGCGGCGACTTTTATGATATCTTCCTGATTTCAGAAAATCGAGTCGGCGTTTTGATCGGCGACGTTGCCGATAAAGGCATCCCATCCGCAATTTTCATGGCGCGCGCTCATGCGTTGATCATGGCCGAAGCGGATACCGGCATGTCTGCGGGGGAGGTGATGCAGCTGGTTAACCGTCATATCACCCGCCTGCAAAAAACAACTCAATTTGTCACCGTGCTATACGGCATTCTTGATCTGGAAACACATGAGTTCAATTATGCCCGTGCGGGACACGAACCTCCGCTCATATTAAACCCCGATGGTACGGTTGAACGCATCCCGCACAACCCCGGCATGGCGCTCGGCTTATGGGACAACGTCACTCTGGATGAGCGCACCGTCACACTGCAGCCCGGGTCTACGTTCCTTTTGTTCACAGATGGCATGACCGATTGCCGCGATACACATGGCGAACCCTTTGGGTTGGAACGCATCAAAAAAACTTTAAGCGGTTTATCCAACATGAACGGGCAACTGGCTTGCGATCATCTGCTTGAAACTCTGGTGAATTATCAGGACGGCTCCAAGCAGGATGATGATGTAACTCTTGTTGCGATCCATGCGTTGAAATAAAGAAACAACTTGCTTATGCCGCCGTCCTCGGCGGCATTTTTATTTTAGCGCCTGCGCCAAATCCGCGAGCAGGTCGTCCACATTTTCAATTCCAACTGATAACCTTATCAACCCCGGGTCAACTTCCAGCGCGGAGCCGACTACCGATAAATGTGTCATTGCCGCAGGGACTTCGATTAACGATTCAACGCCGCCAAGTGATTCTGCCAGCGTAAATATTTTTGTGGATTCCGCCACCCGCACAGCTTCGTCCCTTCCGCCTTTCATTATGAACGAGATCATTCCTCCGCCATTTCGCATTTGCCGCTTCGCTATTTGGACCTGTGGATGGCTCTCGTGAAATGGGTATATCAGCCGTTTGACATTTTTCTGAGCGCTCAGGAATTCAACGATCTTCTTCGCGTTCTCGGCGTGACGATCCATGCGGATCGGCAGGGTTTTGATTCCGCGCAGCACGAGAAATGAATCCATTGGCCCAATGACTGCGCCGATGGCATTTTGCAGGTATGCCAGTTTTTCGCCCAGTTCCTTGTCCCTCCCAACAATCGCCCCGCCGACAACATCCGAATGGCCGCCAAGATACTTCGTCATCGAGTGGACAACCAAATCCGCGCCCAATTCCAGCGGACGCTGGAGATAGGGCGTTGCAAAAGTATTGTCCACAACCAACAATGGCTTGTTTGGATGAGCCTTCACTATCGCAGCGACTTTTTGAATATCGGTCACTGCCAATAATGGATTCGTGGGAGTCTCCAGCCACACAATTCGCGTGGACGGGGTTAATGCGTCGGCGAGATTCTCTGGATCGGTCGTGTCAGCAAACGTAAAGTCAAGACCGAAGCGGCGCAGTACTTTGTCAAATAAACGAAACGTCCCGCCATAGACATCGTTCCCCGCGACAACATGGTCGCCGCTGGAAAGCATCCGCAGCACTGTATCGGCCGCGGACATGCCAGAGGCAAAAGCCAATCCCCAGTTTCCATTTTCCAACCCTGCGAGACAATCCTGCAACGCCTTGCGTGTGGGATTCAACGTGCGCGAATATTCATAACCCTGTCGGGGCCTGCCAATTCCATCCTGCATATAAGTGGATGTGAGATAAACGGGCGTCATCACCGCGCCATTGTTTGGGTCAGGTTCCTGCCCGGCGTGGATTGCGAGTGTTTCAAATTTCATGGATGCTCCTTTGGAAAGTAAAGTTAATTATTCATACTGCGTCATTACCAAATAAATTGCAATTGGATTATAACTTCGTACACGAGGAAAAAATGACAAAGACTTTATTGGCAGTATTGGCGCACCCCGATGATGAATCATTTGGTTTGGGCGGCACGCTCGCGTTATATTCGAGCAAGGGATATGACGTATATTACGCCTGCGCGACGCGCGGCGAAGCGGGCACTGTGGATGATGAACATTTAGCAGGCTTCAAAGACACGGCTGAGATGCGAACTGCGGAACTCATGAAGGCCGCGCAAGCGCTTGGGTTGAAGGAAGTATTTTTCCTTGGCTATCGTGACTCTGGCATGCCCGGCATGGAAGCGAATCAACACCCAAACGCGCAGATCAATGCCCCGATTGATGAAGTGGCTGGCCGCGTTGTGAAATATATCCGTGACTTGAAGCCCGATGTAGTGCTCACCTTTGACCCGATCGGCGGATACAAACATCCCGACCATATCCATATCCACAAGGCCACTGTGCTGGCCTTTGAGAATGCGGATAACGCCTCTTTCCACCCCGAAGCTGGGTCGCCTTTCAAGCCGCGTGCGTTGTACTATCAAGTTTTTCCGCGCGGAATGTTGAAGTTTGCGACTCGTATCATGCCGCTCTTTGGCAGAGACCCAAGGAAGTTTGGGCGTAACGGTGACATCAACTTGAAGGAACTTGCCGATGTAAGTTTCCCCGTGCATGTCCGCTTGAATGTGCAATCGGTCGCTGAAGCCAAACGTAAGGCAAGCGAAGCGCACGCCTCACAAGGCGGGATGCAGATGCGGCGCGGAATGATGGGCTTTATCACCAGATTCTTTGGCGAGAGAGAAGACTATATGCAAGCCTATCCGCTGGTGGGTGAGGCGTTCAAGCGTAAAACAGATTTGTTTGATATATAGGATGTAGCGGAGCGCGGACTTCAGTCCGCTTTTGGAAAATTGCGGACTGAAGTCCGCGCTCCAATTTATTCAAATCAAAACGGCTGGGAACATTCCCGGCCGTTTTTTCGTTAATTGCCTCGAGGCTTGATTTTTGAAAGCATGATAGAATTTTTCAACCCTCTTCAATGGGAAAAAACTATGACTGAATTAAATTCTACAAAACCAACAAGTAAGTTGAACTTTGCGCGAATACTCGCAGTGTTATTTCAACCTCGTCGCACTTTTACAGAGATCGCGGGGGAAGCAGGCTCAACGTGGCTCACTCCCATGTTGACGTTGAGTCTGTCCGCATTGCTGAGTGTGGTCGTCAGTGGTTATCTCACCGCACGCGCTGCCATGATGGGCGAAATCTCCCTGCCTCCAGATTGGCAATACTGGACGCCTGACATGCAAAATAATTACATGCAGGCGCAGCAATCCATGCAGGGACCGGTATTCGTCTACGTGATTCCGTTTGTTTCCGCCTTTGCGGGGCTGTGGCTGGGCTGGCTGATCTTTAGCGGCTTGCTGCATCTTGGTTCCACATTGCTTGGCGGACGCGGCACAATGTCCGGTGCGCTGAATGTGGTCGGTTGGGCATACCTGCCGTTTGTGTTGCGCGACCTGCTGCGGGTGATATACATGCTCCTCGCCGGCCACGCCATTGTCAGCGCGGGGCTTTCCGGGTTTGCATCCAATGCAGCATTTTGGGCCCAGATTCTCTCCCGCACGGATTTGTTTTTCCTGTGGAGCGCCATCCTGTTAGTTATAGGTTTCGGTCTTTCCGACGGGCTTTCACGCAGCAAGTCAATTGCCGGCGTAGTTATTGTTTTACTTCTTCTCTTGCTGGTGCAAGCCGGGTTTGGGTCGTTTGTTTCAGGCATCGGCGGAATGGCTTCTCAAAATCCGATCTTTTAGGGTTATGGACTCTCCTTTAATCCACATCAGCGGTTTGACAAAACACTATCAAATGGGCGGGACGATTGTCCGCGCATTGGATGGCGTTGATTTGGATATCGAGGCTCATACCTTCACGGTCGTCATGGGACCTTCGGGTTCGGGCAAAAGTAGTTTGCTTTATCTGCTCGGAGGGTTGGACCGTTCTACCTCCGGCGAGATCACGATCAACGGTGAACGGTTGGATCAAATGGATGAAAATGCGCTGGCGCTTTTTCGCCGGCGGACAATGGGTTTTATTTTCCAATCCTATAATTTGATCACAAGCATGAATGCCTTGGAAAACGTGGCCTTCCCGATGCAATTTAACGGCACGTCGGTTGCGGAGCGGAGCGAAAAATCGCGC
>JACRBH010000202.1 GCA_016234535.1 Chloroflexota bacterium | reverse complement strand
GCCGCTGAGGCAGACACATCCACCATGATGGCAGGCCCGGACGGCGCACAGGAAGTCCCTAACAGCAACACAGATAACACAACAACCCGCACCAATATATTACGAAGCATAATAGTCTCCATTTTTCATAGTATTAACTTACCTTACGCGGTAACGCGAGACGCTTCGCAGTCTCGCAAAACGGGCGACATAACCCCATACGGGGACAATGTGTCGCGCTTCAGGCGGACTGCGTAAGGTGACTTATTAAACCATATTGTAAGATATAAGTCAGCGCGCGAAATCTTTTGACATCAAAAGAACTTCGCGCGCTGACCATTGATTTTTATTGGATACAGGTCGGATACCGACTCAATCCATCAAGCGGTTATGGAATGCAAAGCTGCTGGCCTACATAAATGCGTGTCGGATCCGAAATTTGATTGACACGCGCAATTTCCGAATAGCTGACGCCGTATCGAAGGCCGATGCGGAACAGGTTTTCCCCGGCTTGAACGATATGAATATAGCGGCAGCCCGAGGATGGGACTGCGGTTGCAGTTGCGGTGGCAGTCGGTGGGACGGAGGTAATGGCGGTAGGATTGGGCGTGGCTGTGGCAGTCGGTAGTGGCGTCGGCGTTGGAGTGGATACAGTCGCCGTAAATTGCGCCTGACAAACCCGCCCGGCCGGAATGGGCACCCACGCAACATTTGGAATGCGCAGCGTCTGACCTGGGAAGATAAGATACGGCCACCAAATTCCATTCTCCTGCGCAATGGCCCAGGGCGAGACCCCATAGGCGCGTCCTAAACAATAGAGATATTCCCCAAATCGCACAACGTGGTTTCCCAAAATACCTGAGGGAGGCGGGGCGGGTGTTGTGGCAGTCGGCGTAGGAGTGACCGTGGCCGTTGGCGGAGTACCAGTTACCGTAGCGGAAGGTGTCTGGGTTGCAGTCGCCGGGGTGACAAGTGTTACGGTGATCGTCCCCGGTGTGACAGGCGTCGAGGTGTTTGTCGGCGCATTACCCACATTGACGTTCCCGCCCACCCATGACGCTGATATTGCCATCCCATTCTGGTCTGAGAGGAGCAGTCCGCTCGGAACAGCCTGGGTGGGACGCAATGCTACAGTCGAATTACCGTTCGCTTTGGCGCGAAAGGAAATGTTGAGCAGTGTGCCGCTCCCCTGCGCTGCGGGACGATTCATTTGCGCGACTGCATAATCAATCGTGCCGGCGGTATTGTCGAAGATACTCTGAGCGGTGAAATCGGCCACAACAAAACCGCCGTTTGTCACCTGTAGTACTTCCAATACACCAGGATTAAAGGAAAGATGTAATTCGATTGCAGTGAGATTGGCAACGTTATCCACTTTAATGGAAAGATTAACATTATCGTTCACCTGCGCTGAGGCCGCTGACGGGTCAACCCGAACCACTGTTCCGCTCTGAGCTAAAGCCGATGTGCCCATCAGGGACATGACCATAACCATCAGGATAAGTAAAATTCGAATTGCTAAAACATTACGTGACATGGGAAACTCCATAATCTAGGCTGTGATGAATTATCCTACTTAATCTGGATAATTATATATCCTCATAGGAAATAGAGTAACGGAATTATAAGTGGGACGGATATCTCAGCCGGGCCGGCTTGTGTCTTACGGCCAAACTGTCGGGCCTACAACTCCCCAGTTTCCGGCGGCAATCGCCAGATCACTGATGTTGACCCGACCATCATCGTTGATATCGGCAGCCTCATCTGCGGTGGTGCAATTCGCCGAGGCAGATTTCACAGAAGCGCTTGCCAAACCAAATTTGCTGATGATGCTTCCAATATCCAGAATGTTGATGGCATTATCGCCGTTGACATCGCCGCCGCGCAGGGTTGTCGTTGCCAGATTTACCGTGGTCGCCCCGCCAGCCACAACGGTTATACCCGTCTTATCAGAAGGCAGATAACCGGGATAAACAGCGCGAACAGTGTACGAGCCGATTTGCAGGTTGGGCAGTTGGAATGCGCCATTGACGTCCGTATTGACCGGGCCAAGGCTTGTCGTTCCAGTGGCGGTCACAACCGAGCAGGCCCGAGTCCCTCCGCCCGTATTCGGGTTGGCCGGCACACCTTGTCGTTGTACAGTACCAGTTACGGTGACGCGGTATTGAATGGTTACACATTGCTGCGTCGCAGGTGTGTGAGTGACATTAAAACCATTGGCATCCACCAGCACGGATTGCAGCACTGTGAAGCAGGCAGACCCTTCCGCAAGGCCGCGGAAATGGAAGCGCGCAGCGGTTCCATTCTGTGTCACCTGCGGGGGACCCGCCACTACAAGGTGGACACAAGGGCTGGCGCCGCCGGGGCACTGGGCGGCTGGTAAAACTTCATTGATATTAACTGTTGATGTGCCAAAGAAGTCTGGCAGAACTTCAGCAGCTCCATTCGGAGTGGTGGGCGGGGCTACCATTGTAGGGTTATAGCCCAAATAAACTTCCACGCCTCCCACGCCCGGATTAATGTTGACGACATTAATCGCAAGGTTCAAAGTTGTGTCACCACCTACAACACTCGGGTTGGGCACGGGTGCGGTAAGCGAAACGGCGGCGCTCGGTGTTTGGGCGCTGACTGTCATTGCTGGCATACTAAGCGACAGTACGAGTGCGATTATAAAAATTAATTTATAAGTTTTCATGTGTTTTCCTCTTTGAAATGTTCCTTATGTTGCTTTAATATAACACTCAGAATATTCAAGGGCGTTACATTTGCATTGTAACTATGTTGCCAAACAATTAAAATTTGTCGCAGCAAAAATCGCAGTCAGGAATTTCAAAACTACTCGGAATAGGACAGCGACAGTCAGGCTACGCTATAATCAACTCAGGCACCCCAATAAAACCCATGCGAGGAACCCATGAATGTATCTGATGCCATTCGATTGAAGCGCGCGGTGAGAAAATTTCAAGATACTCCCCTGCCCGAGGATGTGACCCACGCCATCCTCAATGCGGGGCGCAGATCGCAGTCGTCAAAGAATACTCAGGCGTGGCGGTTCATTGCCATACGAGACAAGGAAATATTGAAGGCGCTGTCAGAGTGCGGCGAGTGGGCCTCGCATATTGCAGGCGCGGCATTATGTGTTGCCATCCTCACCCCTGACCCAAATGAAAAATTTCAGATTATGTTTGATGCGGGTCAGGCCGCGGCTTTTATGCAGCTCGCCGCATGGGAGTTGGGAGTCGGTTCCGTACCCGCTTCACTCTACGACTTTGAGCTGTCTCGAAAAACCCTGGCATTCCCTCCCGAATGGCATTTACGCATCGCGCTTTCCTTTGGCTATCCATTGGAAGAGGATAAACTATCCGCGCCGCCAAAGAAGGGCGGACGGATGACGCTGGATGAAGTGGTGCATTGGGAGAGATGGTGAATCAAGTATGTCGTTGCGAGGAGCGCACTTTGCGGCGAAGCAACCCCCCAGTTGATAGGAGACTGCTTCGGCAAAAGCAAGAGCGCCTCGCAGCGACATTATTAACTCACCTTACGCGGTAACGCGAGACGCTTCGCAGTCTCGCAAAATGGGCGACATAAATGTCGCGCTACAGGCTGGACTGCGTAAGGTGACTTATTAAGTATAATCAGGACAACATAAGCCAAATTGATAATGCATGAGTTAATGAGGGACACCATGACCGACGGACATTGTTTCATTAGCTATTCAGTTGCAGACGCACTGAATTTTGCGCGCAAACTTACCGATGAACTTGAAGGTGGCGATCCGTACATCAACGCCTGGTTCGATAAACGTAATTTGAGGCCTGGGGAGGATTGGGACGATCAACTGGCTTCTGCAATTCGCGACTGTAAATATCTGCTTTTTGTGATGACAGCAGATAGTACTGCTGACGGCTCAACCTGTAAGCATGAATGGACATGGGCATTGAAGTACAAGAAGCCCGTCATCCCGTTACGCTTGCACGCCAACGCCGATTTACCTTTTCGGATGGGAAGCCGACAGTATATTGATTTTGTTTCCAATTTTGAAGCGGGAATGGGGAAACTACGCAGGCAAATTACATTTCTCGCTTCTCCCGAAGGTCAACTTGAAGAATTGAAACATCGTCTTGCCGATGCCAACCGTGATTTACGCCGCGCAAAGGAAGAAGACCAACCCCGCATCAAAGCAGAACTCGACGAATTGACCGACCAGATCAAACGTCAGGAAGAGATCGTTAGGAATCCCAAAGCGGCGGAAGAGAAGACCGAGAAGAATATCCAGAGCGGACTCGAGCGCGAGCGTCAGCCTGAGAAACCTGTGGCGGGGAAAACGTCCACGCGCTTTATCAATCCGCCGCCAGGGATCGCGCCGAATTATTTTCAAGATCGGTTGATCGAGACAAAACAAATCACGGACTTCCTGAATGACGACGCGCAACGTTTGATGACCATCGTGGGACGCGCGGGGGTGGGAAAAACCGCAATGGTCTGCCGCCTGTTCAAGGCGTTGGAAAGAGGCGAGCTTCCCGATGACCTCGGCGAGATGAAAGTTGACGGGATCGTCTATTTGAGTGAGACGGGCAGTCACAGGGTCAACTTTGCGAACATCTTCGCGGACTTGAGCAAACTACTGCCCCCTTCGGGAGAAGATGCCGAGCGGCTGGAGGGAATCTATAAAAATCCGCAGACGTCCACAGGCGATAAAATGCGCGCGCTGTTGGATGCCTTCCCCAGCGGGCGTGTGATCCTGCTGTTGGATAACTTTGAAACCCTGATCGACCCCGAAAGCCTGAGCCTGCGTAACAGCGAATTGAGCGAGGCGCTGAACGCCCTGCTCGGCGGACAGCACCATGCTGTGAAAGCGGTCATCACCACGCGCATCGCGCCGCGTGACCTGGCGATCAGCGAGCCAGGCAGGCAACATCACCTGAGTTTGGATGAAGGACTCGAATCGCCTTACGCGGAAAACGTCCTGCGTGAAATGGACGCGGACGGACGCGTGGGACTCAAGTCTGCGCCTGATGCGTTGCTGAATAAAGCCCGCGAAAAGACACGCGGCTACCCGCGCGCGTTGGAAGCGTTGTATGCCATCCTGTCGGTTGACCGTTACACCACGCTCGAAGAACTGCT
>JACRBH010000200.1 GCA_016234535.1 Chloroflexota bacterium | reverse complement strand
TTCGTGATGATGTGTGATCTCACCGGCGGGGCCAAGGAACATTTTCTGAAACATGTAGAGGATATAGACCGCGGCCATGATGACACCGATGGCGGAAATCCCTGCATACCACGGGCTGCCAATGGCATCCGAGCCGAATGCTCCGAGCAAAATGGTGAACTCACCGACGAAGCCGTTGAGGCCGGGCAGACCCATTGAGGAAAGCGAAGAGATTAACATGATCGTACCGAAGACCGGCATCACTTTCCATAAACCGCCGTAGACTTTGATCTCGCGGGTGTGAGTCTGTTCGTAAACCATGCCTATGAGGAGGAACAGCGCGCCGGTACTTAACCCGTGATTGATCATTTGCAAAATGGCGCCGGAGATACCCTGAACATTGAGGGCGAACATACCGAGCATTACGAAACCAAGATGACTCACGGATGAATACGCAACCAGTTTCTTGACATCCTGCTGGGCATACGAAACTGCCGCGCCGTAGATGATGCCGATGGTCGCGAAGAGCGCGATCCACGGGGCGGCTTTGACGGTCGCTTCAGGGAAGAGCGGAATGTTGAAACGCAGGAAACCGTAAGTGCCCATTTTCAGCAAAACACCGGCCAGGATGACAGAACCAGCGGTCGGCGCTTCCACGTGGGCATCGGGCAGCCATGAATGTAAAGGCCACATGGGGACTTTGATGGCGAACGCGGCAGTGAAAGCGAGGAACAACCACCATTGGATGTTCGCAGGAATGCTGCCTTTGGCGATCAAGTCCGGCACGGAGAATGTGTTTCCATAAATGCCGAGCCACAGAATGGCAACCAGCATCAAAATGGAACCAGCCATTGTATAGAGGAAGAACTTCACCGCGGCATAAATGCGGCGCGGGCCGCCCCACAAACCGATCAGGAAGTACATTGGGACGAGGGTGAATTCCCAAAAGACGTAGAACATGAACAGGTCCTGCGCGAGGAAGACGCCCATCATGCCCACTTCCAATAACAGGAAGAAGATCATGAAATCCTTCACGCGGTCTTCCACGGCCTTCCATGTGGAAAGGATGGAGATCGGCGTGAGGAAGGCGGTGAGCAAAACAAGCAGGATGCTCAAGCCATCGACAGCGAGATAATAGTAGATGTTCCATCCCGCCACGTTGATCCACGGATATTTGGCGACCAGTTGCAGGTCAGGGTTGGATGCGTTGAATTGCGAGAGCACCCAAAGCGACAGGCCAAACGTCAGCAGGGATGTGACCATCGCAACCCAGCGGATGGCGGTCTTGGCTTCGGAGTTCATGAACAGAAGCACGAGCACGCCGAGGAGCGGGAAGAAGGTCAGAAGAGTAAGAGGTTGTAAAAGAAATTCCATGTTCTATCCTCAAGTACAAAATCGTCGAAGGTCAAAGGTCGAAGGTCGAAGGTCAGACTTTTGGCTTTAGACCTTTGACTACTTAAATATGAGATATCCTAAAATCAAGACGACGCCCAACATGACGGACAGCGCGTACGAGCGCACGAATCCGTTCTGGACTTTGCGCAGGGTCGCCGATACTGATTGAGTTGCTTCACCCAACCAGTTTGCAAATCGATCTATGCCTTTTTGATCGGCATAGTTGTTCAGCGCAATTTCACTCAGCCAGTTATAAGTTCCCAGAATAACCGTATCATGCACAAAGTCATGCCAGAAGCGCCAGTCGATCACATCCGCAAGGAATTGAGAGGATTTCTTGAATGGATCGATGATGACGGCGAAGTAACCTTCATCCAC
This sequence comes from Chloroflexota bacterium, assembly GCA_016234535.1. Lineage (GTDB taxonomy): Bacteria > Chloroflexota > Anaerolineae > Anaerolineales > Villigracilaceae > Villigracilis. The sequence goes on along the minus strand of JACRBH010000200.1, from coordinate 891 downwards.
GAACCATTTGTTTTCCATGCCTGTGAAAATTAATCCAAGCGGCTTCTTGAGCGGATCGGCTTGTCCGGCCTTTAGTGGATTGCGTCCATAGATCCACCATGAAGTGAAAATGGCAGCCAACGCCAAGACTGTGGAGATACCCGCAACTTTCAGGTCAAGCGGAAGGGCTTCGACTTCGTGGAGTGTGTATCCCAGCCAATGACCGAGATTGTGGAAACCTTCAAACGGAAGATTCAGCGCGCCACCCAGGACCGATAAAGCTGCGAGGACCATAAGCGGCACGGTCATCACCTTTGGGCTTTCTTCCGCGTGCGCGGCGGCGGCATGTCGTGCTGTTCCAAAGAAGACCATCCAAACCTGGCGTCCCATATAAAAAGCGGTCAGGAAGGCGGCAATAGTCAACTGCCAGTAAACGCTTGGATAATGCAGGCTGGCATCCAAAAGGATTTCATCCTTCGACCAGAACCCCGCAAACGGAATAATGCCTGCGAGAGCCAGCGTGCCGATCATATAAAGCCAGAAAGTGACAGGCATTGTCTTGCGAAGTCCGCCCATATTGCGCATATCACCTGGGTCGAAGATTTCGCCATGTTCATCGTGACCGTGCTCTTCCTTCTTTCCTTCTTTCTTCTTTCCTTTCCCACGATCGTCATGGGCTGCATGATGAGCCAGGTGGTGATGTCCACGCTCCATGCCGAGAATGACAGAACCAGCCGAAAGGAACAACAAAGCCTTGAAGAACGCGTGGGTAATGAGATGGAACATCCCAGCCACATAAGCGCCCATTCCCACCGCAGCAACCATGAAACCAAGTTGTGAGATCGTGGAGTAAGCCAAAACTTTCTTGATGTCGTATTGACCAACCGCAATCGTCGCGGCAAAGAGCGCAGT
>JACRBH010000197.1 GCA_016234535.1 Chloroflexota bacterium | reverse complement strand
GCAACTGAGCGGAACGGGCGTAATGAATCCAAACATCATCAATACGACGACTCTTCTCTCGTATTCCAGTTCCGAAGGCGGACCAAACTTTATTCCAAGCGGCGTGACCGATACTGCGCGTGTAACCCCCGCAACTCCAGCTTTAACAAAAACATTAAAGGCTACCTCCGAAGCGCACACAAGCGATGTATCGAATCCGCCGCGTGCTGCGATTGGCGAAATCGTCCGCTACCGTATGAGCATTACACTTCCGGAAGGATCATTTACGAACTTCCAAATCGACGACAATCTGCCCGGCGGCCTGGTCTATATGGATGACGGCACAGCGCGCGTAGCTTTTATTTCAAACGGCGCAGGGTTGTCCTCGGCTGATGCGGGAGCCTTGCCCGTGCCCGCCATTCCGGGAGCTTGTCTGGTTAATGGAAATGAAACGACCGCCATCCCTGATCCTCTGCCATGCGCATTGGCTGACTTTAACGTCGGCATAGACACAAGCATAGCAACAGATACCGATACGCAGGTTTCCTATACTACAGGTTTGGACCCGCAATTCAAATTGGGCACCTTGACGAATGCAGATACCGATGCAGACAGGGAATTGATCATCGTGGAATTCAACGCCTTGGTGGATAATTCCACCGGGGGCAATAATGACGCGGGCAATAACAGGCTTAATACCTTCCAGTTGAATGTCAACGGCGCAGCATATGGCGCTGTGTCTGCGCCGATTACAGTCCGGATATCTGAACCCTCGATTACCAACCTGACGAAAGTTGTAAACCCAACATCTGCGGATGCGGGCAATACCGTCGCCTACACTGTGACATTCAGTAACGCCAATAACGCAAATTCCACAACTGCCTTCGATGTAAATCTGACCGATATAGTCCCGGCAAAGATGACCCTTGATCTGTTGTCTTTGACAACATCTTATTTACCTGCGGCCTGTTCTTCACTTGCTTCGAATACCTCCGCGGGCAATAACATCAACCTTTTCTTTACAACCATTCCAGTGGCTTGTCAGGTGACTGTCAGTTACCAGGCAACTTTGCTCAACACAGTAATTCCCGGTGAAGCATTGGTCAATGCCGCAAATATCATCTACACCAGTTTGCCGGGCACAAATGGCACTTTGGGAAATCCCACCGGTACCAATACACCGGGAATTCCAGGCGCCAATGACGGCGAGCGCATCGGCAGCGGCGTACCCGTTCAAAATGATTACTTTGACTCATCCACCGCACAGGTGAATGTTACGCAAACCTTGCCGGTCAAATCCATTGTCAGCACCACTCAGGCCCATACATCAGAAACAGGCGACGGGTCCGTTGGAAACGAACGCGATCTGGCAATCGGCGAGATCATCCGCTATCGCCTGACCGTCACAATTCCAGAAGGGACAATCCCCGATCTGCAATTGCGCGATACGCTGCCCGCCGGGTTTACATTCCTCAATGATGGCGATATCAGAATATCGTTCCTTGCCAACAACCCCATAACCACCGAGGCTGATCTAACCGGCGCAGATAACGATGCCCTGCCGCCCACCTTCATCCTGCCGATAGATCGAATTGTTGTTGCCGGACAGGATGTGACCTTTACCGTTGCAAGCCCGGCAACGGCCGGCGATCTGATCAACAACGACAGCGATGCGGACTCAGAATATGTGGTGATTGATTTCAACGTCCGCGTTAATAACGATGCCAATAATAACAATACCGATATTGACAACAACGATTTCGATATTGTTGTCGGCGGCGTAACAGTGGCCACCTCTCTCCCGGTTGGCACGCGTATTGTTGAGCCTGTACTTAATGTAGCCAAATCTGCGGATGACTCTGCGTGGATCTACGGTCAAACTGTTACATTCACACTGACCCTTACGCACGAAGCCGCCAGCCTCTCAGACGCTTTCGATATCGTTGTGACGGATATTATCCCAACCGGCCTGACATATCTCGGCGGGATTTCCGCCCCGGCTGGCTGGACGACAGACGCAACCGCCGCTCCCACCCTGACCTGGACCTGCTCCACGGCAAATGGCTGTTCCCTGCCTTTGGCAGGTTCCGCCGCGCTGACCTATCAAGTTACCGTTGATTCGCCGCCCGATCCAAATGCCCTCCTCGGCGATGCTACAGCTACGAATACCGCCAGCATGATTTGGACTTCCCTGCCCGGCGACAATAACCCCGGCAATCCGGCGGGCGAGCGAAATGACGTTGATGGAATCGGTGGAGTTAATGATTACACTGACAGCGGCAGTCAAATAGGAGGTCTTGAGAATTACTACGCTCTGGGCAACCGTGTTTGGTTTGATACCAACAACAATAGCCAGATTGATCTTGCCGAAGTCGGTGTGAATGGAGTACTGGTCAACCTATATTCTGCGAGTGACCTGACCGCCATTATTGGAACTGTCACCACCAGCGGGGGCGGTTACTACTTGTTCGATTTTCTCCCTGCCGGAGATTACGTTGTAGCGGTTGCCGCATCCAATTTTGCAGATACGGCAGTCCTTGATACATACTGGTCATCCGCTACAACCATGGACGGCACAGGCTTGATCTCTGAAACAGCCGCGCCCGATGCTGATATTACCCCGGCTGATTCGGATGACAACGGCACTCTTCAAAACGGGGGAACATTGGCTGGAGCAGTTGTTGCGCTCCCGGTAACCCTGGGTCCCGGCGCAACTGAACCAACAGGTGAAACCGATTTGGATGGCGGAACGCAAGGCGCGCAGCCCGATGGCCGCGCCAACATGACAGTTGACTTTGGCTTCTATCGCACAGGCATTGGCAATTTGGTGTGGCTGGACGATGTCACCGTCAACGGCGCTTACGACAACGGTGAAACCCTCGTTAATAATGCTCCGGTCAGCTTGTATGCCGCAGATGGAACGACTGCAATCCCGGTCGGCCCGGATGGCGCGCTTGGCACAAGCGATGATGCGGCAGTTGGCATCACAACCAATGCCAGCGGCGTGTATTCCTTCTCCGGCCTGCCGCAAGGTGATTACATTGTCAGAGCAGTCGGGCCTGCTGGAACCATCAGCACCACCGATGCATTCGATTCAATAGATACATCCAACCCAAATACGAATGCGGATCACAACGATAATGGCATTGGCATAACCAGCAATTCCGTCTCGGCTGCCACGTTGACCATGACGCCCGGCTCGGCCGGCGCGCTGACTAACAACATAGTCAGCAATGCGACTGGCACAACCGGCAACCCAACGGTTGACTTCGGTTTTGTCTATCCCTACGCTTTGGGGAACCGCATCTGGTTCGACACGAACAACAACAGTCAAATTGATTTCGCCAATGAAGTGGGCGTGGACGGTGTGACCGTGGATTTGTATGCCGCGGATGTCGCGGGCAATCCAAGCGGCCCAGTCATCGCAACCGACACCACGACAAATGGCGGTTATTACTTGTTTGATAATTTGATCCCCGGCGATTATGTGGTTGTCCTTCCGGCATCGAACTTTAGCGGCGCGGGTATGCTAACTGGCTACTGGTCATCTGCCACCTCGCGCGCCGCAGATGGAACCATCAGCGAAACCACTGCCGCTCTCGCCGAAACAGATACGGATTCGGATGACAACGGCACCCGTCAGACTTCCGGTGGATTCGCGGATGCAGTCATCTCCAGCGCGGTCACACTCGGACCGATTGGTCTGGTCGAGCCTGCGAATGAATCTGATCTTGAAACCGGCATGGGTCAGGGCGTCCAGCCTGATGGCCGCGCCAACATGACCGTTGACTTTGGTTTCTATCGCGTGGAGGTCGGCAACCTCGTCTTCGGCGACTTGAACAAGAACGGCACATACGATGCAGGCGATACCTTGTTCAACGGTATTGCTGTGCAGCTATATGCTGAAAATGGGACAACTGAAATCCTGGTTGGGCCGGATGGAAAACTCGGCACAGCAGATGATGCAGCAGGCGGAATGTTGACAGATGCCAGCGGCAACTACCTCTTCACTGGTCTGCCCCAGGGAAGTTATATTATCCGAACCACTGCCCCAACAGGAACTGCCAGCACCATTGATTCCTACGATCAGGCTGATAACGATAATCCCACCGCTGAAAACACCGATAATAATGATAACGGCGATGGCACATCGAATGGCGTGGTCTCCTCGGCTGTGATCACTCTTAACGCGGGTTCAGCCGGCGCAAAGAACAATAACATAATCACTGACGCCAACGGAACGACCACCAATCCAACCATGGACTTCGGCTTCTCACTTGCCTATGCCTTGGGAAATCGCGTCTGGTTTGACACCAATAACAACAGCCAGATAGACTATGCTACAGAAGTCGGCGTGGATGGCGTGGTTGTTGATCTGTATCTTGCCAGTGACCTGACCACTGCCATTTACACCGATACCACAACCGGCGGCGGATACTACCTCTTCAACAATCTGGATGCCGGCGATTACGTTGTGGTGATTCCAGCTTCGAACTTTGCCAGCACCGCAACCCTCGAAGGTTACTGGTCTTCGGGAACCACGCGCAACAATAATGGTTCTCTTGCCGAAGCAATCGCTCCCGATGCAGACCTTAGCACAAGCGATGTGGACGATAACGGTATGCTCCAAAACTCCGGCACGTTTAGCGGCGCGGTCGTCGCACAGGCTGTCACCATCGGCCCGGGCGGAGTGGAGCCAACGGGAGAAACTGATCTCGAAGGCGGAGCAGGCCAGGGTCAGCCGGATGCGCAAGCCAATATGACAGTTGACTTCGGCTTCTACACCATCCAGATGGGGAATCTGGTCTGGGATGATGCCAATGTTCAGGAT
>JACRBH010000198.1 GCA_016234535.1 Chloroflexota bacterium | reverse complement strand
CATACGAGCCGCCCAGCACAAGCAGGCATAACAAAATAATACGGAACCAGTTTGGCCGCGTCCGCCTGCGGTTCATGCTCCATTTACTTCCTTTTAGATACATGCAATCATATTACCATTTTTCTCAAAACACGGTCAAGCAAGCGATTCGATCTCTCATGTGCTTCTAAAGTAGCCTAAATGCGCTGCGACGTTTATGTCGCATGGATGCAACAGTTAGCGACATAAATGTCGCACTACAAACATATTATGCTAAAATCCATCCATGCAATTTGAAGTCTTCACTCTTTTACCGGAAGTTTTCCCTCCCTATCTTGAAAGCAGTATCCTTAAACGCGCAAGTGAACGGGGCCTGATCAATGTGCGCGTCCACAACATCCGCGATTACACGCGCGATAAACATCACACCACCGATGACACACCCTACGGCGGCGGCGGCGGGATGGTGATGAAACCTGAGCCAGTCTTCGAAGCGCTGGAAACTGTTTTGGGATTAAACGCCGGTCCGACTCCGCCTGAGCTTGATTCAAACATCCCAATCATTTTACTAACCCCGCAGGGACGCGTCTTCGACCAGAGCATCGCCCAGGAACTTTCGCAGCATCCGCGCATTGCCCTGCTCTGCGGCCGCTACGAAGGTATTGACGAGCGCATCCGCGAACATCTCGTCACAGATGAAATCTCCATCGGCGATTATGTGCTGACAGGCGGCGAACTCCCGGCGCTGATTCTGATTGACGCGATAGCGCGGCTCCTGCCCGAGGTCCTCGGCGACCCGACCGGCGCGCAGGATGACTCTCACGCAATGGGCTTGCTCGAATATCCGCATTACACCCGTCCGCCGGAATTTCGCGGCTGGAAAACGCCCGACATCCTGCTATCAGGCGACCACGCAAAAATTGAAAAGTGGCGCCGTGAACAATCCCTTTTACGCACATTCAACAAAAGACCGGACATGCTGGAGAAGGCGGAATTAAGTAAAGCTGACAAGAAATTTTTGGATAGTCTGAAAAATGTTGAACGTTAAACGCTAATCCATCAACGGAGGAGAACATGGAAAAAAAATTCAACTACGGCAAGATATTTCTGCTCGGTTTCGGCTTTTTTGGAGTAAGTGTCATCTGGACGGTGTATAACGCCTTCGTGCCGCTCTTCCTCGCTAATAAGTTCGGCCTCTCTCCGATCTTAATTGGCTTCTTCATGACTCTCGACAACATCGCTGCGCTCTTCATCCAGCCGCCAGTCGGGGCGTGGTCAGACCGCCTGCGCACGCCCATCGGACGCCGTATGCCATTCATTTTGATCGGCGCGCCCATCGGGGCGCTGATTTTCGGGCTGATTCCCATGGCGTCAGTCCTGCCCCTGTTCGTGGCATGTACCAGTACGCTTTTGCTCAGCATGGCCTTCTGGCGCACACCCGTCGTGGCATTGATGCCCGATATCACCCCGTCACAATTTCGCTCGCAAGCAAACGGCATCATCAACTTGATGGGTGGCGTTGGCACCATCATCGCCTCGCTGGTCGGAAGCACGCTGTACGAGATCAATGTCAACTTCCCGTTCTGGATGGGCTCCGGGTTGACGATTATCGCGGCCTTGCTGGTCTTCTTCTTCATCAAAGAACCAAAACAATTTGAAGAGAGTGAGAAACAACCTGACATGTTCGCCAGTCTGCGCGAATTGATGAATGATGAAGACAAGAGCGGACTGCGTATCCTGTTCGCCATCTTCTTCTGGTTCCTCGCCTACACCGGCATCGAAGCCTTCCTCACGTTGTATGCCACCAAATATGTCGGCATGTCTGATGGGGACGCCGGCCGTTTGACCGGGCATCTCGGTTTATTCTTCGTTCTCTTTGCGGTGCCGGCCGGTATTCTCGGCAGCCGGCTTGGACGGCGCATCACCATCTCAGGCGGCATCATCGGTATGGCCGCATTAATCTTCGGGTTATTCATCCTATCCCCCACAACACTCGCCGCGCCGGTTGCCAAACTTCCATTGCTTGGCAATGTACATGTCATCAGCTTATTGCTTATGCCGGCCGGCATCGCCTGGGCCATGATCAACATCAACTCCCTGCCCATGGTGGTGGACTTGACCAGCCTGGCGCGGGTTGGCACCTTCACTGGCTTGTATTATCTCTTCTCCACATTCTCAGCCATCGTTGGTCCGAACCTTAATGGGTTGCTTGTTACAGTCACAGGCAACAGCTACAACACCATCATGGTCACCAGTCCGCTTTTTCTGCTCATCGCGTTGTGGTTAATGCTTGGCGTAAAACGCGGCGAAGCAACACATTAATAAGACCTGACAGGTTTCAAATGAAGCGTCAAATGATTCAAGTCAAAATGACAAAACCTGTCAGGTCTGTAGTTATTCTTCTGACGATTGCAATGCTGGGCATCACAGCCTGTATGCAATCGTCAGATTGTTCCAGCGACAAGGTTTTCTGTGCGGCATTGGTGACAGACACGCTTGGTGTTCAAGATCATGGCATGAATCAAGACACATGGGCGGGATTGGAAGAATCCAAAACGAATGGGCTAGTTGATCGAATCGAATATATTGAATCGGTGGACACACGCGATTACGAAAAGAATATCGCCTACTTTGCAAAAAACGGATTTGACGTAATCATCACCAGTGGAGTGGGGATGCGCGATGAAACGCTTCGCTCTGCCGACCTCTATCCTGATTCGGTCTTCGTCGGCATGAATCAACCCCAGGCAGAATCGCGCCCGAACCTTGTCTCCATTACATTCCCCGAAGACCAAATGGGGTTTTTGGCAGGGGCGCTCGCGGCGCGCATCACCAAAACGCAACTCGTCGGCGCAGTGTGTGAGACCTCAGGCATCGATTCGATGTGGAGATATTGCGAGGGCTTCCGCGCGGGGGTAAAGTTTATAGATAATCATATTAAAGCGCAGGTTATCTATAACGAAAATGGCAGCAGTGAAAAATTATTCATTGATGAAACATGGGGATACGAGACCGGGCAGACGTTAATTCAACGCGGTGTGGATGTGATCTTTGCGGCCGGCGGCGCAACAGGCCAGGGTGCGTTGCGCGCGGCAGTTGAGGCGCAAATCAATGTCATCGGCGCAGAGCGTGATCAGGCTGCGGTTTTGGGAGAATCGAATTCCAGAGTAGTGACTTCCATTTTGGGCAGCACCAGTTTCGAGGTCCAGGATGTGATCCGCCTGTTGAGGGAGGGAAATATCAGTGAGGTGCGATCAGGTCAGGTCAGATATATGCCGCTTAATCAGAAATTCCCGGAAAGTTTGAGCGGGGAATTGGATGTTTTGCTTCAACAGCTTTTGAATGGGGAAATCAGGAGCGGTGTGGCTTCTGAAAAACCGTAAGTTTGTTCAGGCTTGCACAATAAAAATTAAAGATTTATACTTGCGAGGTCGTTCGGCTATGCTCAAACTATAAGCAAGCCTTAAACCTTACTCTTCTAGGAGAAGAAAAATGAAAAAGCTTTACTTTGTTATGGCTTTGTTGATCGTCGCTTCGATGGTCCTCACTGCCTGCGGCGGGACCCCCACTGCGGCTCCCACTGCTGCTCCGACGGAACCCCCTGTCGTTGCTACCGAAGCCCCCACTGCGGCTCCGACTGAACCCCCTGTGGTTGAATTAACACAAGCTGATTGTGTTAAGCCGGAAGTCTTTTGCGTGGGTCTCGTAACCGACGTGGGCAAGGTCAATGACAAGTCCTTCAACCAGTCTGCCTGGGAAGGCGTTCAGCAGTCTCAGACCGATGGCGTGGCCGATCTGGTTCAATTCATTGAAACCTCTGATGCCAAAGATTACGCCAAGAACATTGCCACTTTCGGTGATGCTGGCTTCGATGTAATCGTGACCGTTGGTTTCGGTCTAACCGAAGCAACTTTTGCCGCTGGCGCCGCCTACCCCGATCTCAAATTCATCGGCGTAGATCAGTTCCAGGCCTGGCAGTTCACCGAAGACACCGCTGATGATTCCGCGAATGTTACCGGTTTGAACTTCCCCGAAGATAATGCCGGCTTCCTCGTTGGCGCCCTCGCCTCCATGATGTCTGCAAGCCACAAGATCGGCGCCGTCTGCGGTACCGATGTGGTTCCTCCCGTTTGGCGCTTTGGTGAAGGCTACAAAGCCGGTGCCGCTTATGCTGATGGCATGAACGGAACCACCACTGAAGTATTCGTTGTTTACCACAGCGATGTGGGCTTCGACAAGACCTTCACCGATCCTGAATGGGGCGCCCAAACCGCCAAATCCATGATGGATCAGGGTGCGGATGCGATCTTTGGCTGCGGTGGTTTGACCGGTAACGGCGCCATCACCGCTGCGGCTCAGGCCGGCGCTTACGCCATCGGCGTGGATGCTGATCAATACCTGACCCTGCCCGAAGCTGCTCCCCGTATGCTCTCCAGCGCCATGAAACTCATCACCCCCGGAGTTGCTGAATTGGCAGCGATGGCCAAGGATGGAACAATTGCGGCCGGCAACTTCACCGGTCTCGCTGGTTATGCCCCCTTCCACGATCTTGATGGCGAAGTTTCCGCCGAAATCAAGGCCGCCATGGAAGCGATCAACGCTGGTTTGCTTGACGGCTCCATCACAACTGGTGTCGCTCCCACCAAACCTGCCGAGTAAATTAAAACTTTAGTGTAATAAAAAAGGAGAGAGGTGCAAGCCTCTCTCCTTTTTGTTTCAGGGTTTATCAGAACTAAACCACCTGTGCGTTTTGCCAATACCAAGCGCGGATGTATTAGACGTTATCGGTAATTAGAAAAAACGTCCTGAAGGTTGTTATTCGGCATTAAATTTAATCGCTCAAACCTTCGGGACGGCGGCATATAAGTTATTTCCGATAACGTCTATTGATTTCAAGTCCACAGGATGTTGGTAAAGGGGGCGCCTCCCATCGAGCTTGGAATTTGATATTTTTTTGCCAGTATCTTTTACAAGGAATAAAGAACTTGTTTGATATAATTGCCCCATAATTCACATGTTCCACTGGAGCGAAGGATGCAATCAGAGAAGCAATCAAATTCGCTAATAAAAAGAATACTGCAATCAATATCAGACGCCAGCCTGGTACCGTTTCTTGCCATCTTGACGGCAGTAATCATTGGCGGCATTATCATCAAGATTGTAGGCGGGGATCCATTTCTAGCCTACAAAGGGTTGATCGAAGGGTCCTTTGGCTCACCCGAACTTGGCCTGGAAAAATCGCTAAAAGCGATAAGCGAAACGGCGGTGTGGTCCACTCCCTATATTTTCGCAGGGCTGGCAGTAGCACTGGCTTTTAAAGGTGGTTTGTTCAACATCGGGGCGGAAGGACAGTTGGCTGTTGGCGCTGTTTTTTCAGCACTGATCGGTTACGCCCTTCCTGAATGGCTGGGATTTGATCTGCCTGTTTACATCCACCTTCCATTAGCGATTATCGTTGGCATGTTGATGGGAGGAGTATGGGCGGGTATCGTCGGCGCATTAAAAGCCTATACGGGCGGACATGAAGTCATCAACACCATCATGATGAACTACATTGCATTGAATACAACATCATTCCTGTTAAATGGTGTGATGAAAGATAGAAGCCCCACGAATGTGATCGCCCGCACTCCCCTCATCGCTGAAAGCGCTCGTATGCCAGCGATCTTCGATGGGCTTCGCGTGCATTGGGGTTTTGTACTTGCATTACTCGTTGCGTTCTTTATCTGGTGGTTGCTCAACAAAACAACGCTCGGCTTTGAGATTCGCACAGTAGGCTTGAACCCGGATGCCGCTCAATACGCAGGCATCAATGTAAAGCGCACCATCATCCTCACAATGATGCTTTCCGGTATGTTGGCCGGGCTGGCAGGCTCGATTGAAGTCACTGGCTTGAATTACCGCCACGAACTGGGTTTTTCGATTGGCTATGGATATGATGCCATCGCAATCGCCCTGCTTGGGAAATCCCATCCACTGGGGATCGTGCTGGCATCCTTCCTTTTTGCGGCAATGCGTAACGGCGCGACACGCATGCAATTCCTCACGCAATTGCCCGTTGACTTGATCTCCATGATCCAGGCATTGATCCTGCTCTTTGTAGCAGCAGATGCGATCATAAGATACATTTATAGAATCAAATCCAAAGGTGAACGCGTTGTACTCACCCGCGGCTGGGGAGGCTAGGAGAGAAGTATGGACTGGAAACGTTTTGGTTTCATCGCACTGATTATCACCGTTCTCTTCGGCGTGGTTGTCGTGGTTGGACAGGCAAAACAGCCACCCCTTCTGATCATTACCAGCATGCTGGCCACGACTATCGCAGTGGCGACACCGCTTACCCTGGGCGCACTTTCAGGCGTGTACTGTGAGCGCGCAGGCGTGGTCAACATCGGCATTGAAGGCATGATGCTTACCGCCGCTTTCTTTGGCTGGCTTGGCGGCATTTATATGTTCCAGATTTATCACATGGACGCCATGGTTAGCATAGTGCTCGGCGTGTTCTTCGCAATTCTTACCGGTGCCATTATGGCACTGCTTCATGCGGTACTCTCGATCACCTTCAAGGTTGATCAGATCATCGGCGGGACAGTGATCAATATCCTAGCAGTAGGTCTGACGGGCTTCTTGAATCGCCAATTGTTCTTTGGGAAGGGCAGCGTCTTTGGCGGTAGTGTGCCAGCCTCGCCGGGGGTTTTACCCACCATTCACGTTCCCATTACTGAATTATTCACATCGATCTGCGGCTCATCTGCAGCCTGTTTGGAAAACGTGCAGGCGGTCAACCGTGTATTCGATCAAAAGCCGATTGCCATGGGAGCCATCCTATTGGTGTTTCTATCGCATTATGTTTTATTCAACACCCGCTGGGGTTTACGCACCAGGGCCGTGGGTGAACATCCAAAAGCCGCAGATACAGTCGGCATCAACGTAGCCAAAATGCGTTATGCCAACGTTCTCATTGGCGGCATGTTCGCCGGGCTTGCGGGCGCGTATTTCACAATCGAGTCGGTTCCCTCCTTTGAACCTTTACTAACGAACGGACGCGGCTTCATTTCACTCGCCGCCATGATCTTCGGTAACTGGACCCCCATCGGCGCATGGGCTGCAGCGCTCGTTTTTGGCGCATCTCAGGCATTGCTGATCAACATGCAAATATATCGCGATGTCATTCCGCCGCAATGGGCATTTCTCCAGCAATCGTACATTGTGGGCCTCACGCCCTACATTCTCACCATGTTCATCCTGACGGGCATCATCGGCAGAACCACGCCGCCCGCCGCAGATGGCGTTCCATACGAGAAATAGGAGACCGCCATGTCTGAATCACCAATTGTTCTTGAAGCAAAAGGCATTACCAAACAATTTCCCGGCGTGCTGGCAAATGACAATGTCAACTTTGACCTGCGCAAAGGCGAGATCCACGCCCTGCTCGGGGAAAATGGAGCAGGCAAAAGCACGTTGATGAACCTTCTTTACGGGCTGCACAAACCCGATAAAGGCGAAATCACCGTCAACGGAAAAAACGCGATAATCCATTCACCAAACGATTCGATCGAACTTGGTATCGGAATGGTACATCAGCACTTCATGCTCATCCCCGTCTTTTCTGTTGCGGAAAATGTCATGCTCGGGGATGAAGCCGTAAAAAACGGCTCATTGGATCGAAATTCAGTTGCAAAAAAAATAACCGATATCTCAAAACAATACGGGCTTGACGTGGACCCGAATGCGCTGGTGGGCACTCTCCCCGTGGGAATTCAGCAGCGCGTTGAGATCGTCAAAACCTTATATCGCAACGCAGAGATCGTGATCCTCGACGAGCCAACCGCGGTGCTTACCCCACAGGAAGCTGAAGACCTCTTCCGCATCATGCGTGACCTGACTGCGCGCGGCGTCTCCATCATCTTCATCACACATAAACTGAAAGAAGTCCTCGCCGTGGCAGACCGCATCACCGTCATGCGCGCGGGGCGGGTCATCAACACGGTCAAGCCGTCTGAAACCGATTCAGCCCAACTCGCCAATATGATGGTTGGCCGCCAAGTCATCCTTACCGTGGATAAGCAGGATCATGAAGCGGCAGACGAGATCCTCAAAGTGGAAGGAATCACCGTCCGTGACCAGCGTGATCTGGAAACAGTCCACAATGTCTCCTTCTCAGTGCGCGGCGGCGAAGTGCTTGGCATCGCCGGCGTGCAGGGCAATGGACAAACCGAACTTTCGGAAGCGCTGACCGGCCTGCGTTCCCCCACCAGCGGAAAAGTAACAATTGACGGCAAGGATCTGACCGGCAAACCACCGCGTATCATCACCGAAGCCGGCCTGGCGCACATCCCCGAAGATCGCCAGCGCCACGGACTTGTGCTTAGTTACAGCATTGCAGATAATATGGCGCTTTGTGATTACTATCATGCGCCGTTCAGTTCACGCGGAGTCCTGCAACCAAAGGCGCTCGATGAAAATGCGCGCAAATTGATCAGCGCATTCGACGTCCGCACGCCGTCAGCATTTGTCAATGCCGGCAAACTTTCGGGCGGCAACCAGCAAAAGGTCATCGTCGCGCGCGAACTCAGCCGCAACGTAAAACTCGTTATTGCAAACCAGCCAACACGCGGCCTGGATGTCGGCTCCATCGAATACATCCACAGCGAGATCATAAAAATGCGCGACCGCGGCGTGGCAGTCCTGCTCATTTCAGCAGAGTTGGATGAGATCATGGCGCTTTCAGACCGGATCGCAGTCATGTATCGCGGCCAGATCGTGGCAATCGTGGAAGCGAAAAAGACCACACGCGAACAACTTGGATTGTGGATGGCCGGCGCGCACGTTCAGACTGCCTAAAGTATTTCGCTTCTTTCGTGACCCTAAACTGATTCACCCCAAACAGGAGTTCCCGCAACTCCTGTTTTGATTCTGCCAGAGCGCCCCAACTATTTCAATATCTCGATCAACTTTGGCGTATCTGACAATATTAGATCCGCGCCCATTTTTTTTAGTTCCGCCTCTTCGCCAAAACCGCAAAGCACACCCACAACCTGGGCGCCAGCGGACTTTCCCGCGCGCATGTCCACGGTTGTATCGCCGATCATCAAACAGTTTTCAGGAGCGGTATTCATCCTTTGCGCGGCCAGCAAAATTGGATCAGGGTAAGGCTTGGTGTGTTCCGCCGATAATCCGGTAATGATCGCATCGAAATACTTCACAAGATCAAACCTTTCAAGAAAAGCCATTGTGCCATGCTCATCGCGCGCACTGACCACGGCCATTGGATAGCGGCCATGTAATTGATCCAGCATCTCACCCACACCGGGTATAAGCATAAACTCTTTGGATGATAACTTGCGATGACGGGCCAGCCAGTCTATAACCGCAACCATCTCATCGTCAAGACCGAGCGTATCGGCAAGGCCAAGCATGGCATTGCCGGGCGCTTCGACCCACATCACCAGACGGCGCGCAGTATGATCGGGATCTTTGAACAGGAAGCGCGGTAAATAATGAGAGACTTTCCGGGCATAGAGATCGTCAGTATCGCTAAGCGTGCCATCAACATCAAAGCAGAGTGCATTTATTCTAGACAGGTCAAGGGACATGGCGCAATTGTACCAAAGGGGCTATACTTCACATAAATATTGAGTGGAATAATTGATATGGCGGTTACCCAAAAATCGCCCGCTGGGATTAAAATACAGAAAATTATTTTCATATAAAGCCCATGACCGAAGACCGCTCCCGTTCCCTGCTTGAATTGTTGATAAACGTCAGCCGCGAAGTTGCAACTGCGCTGGACCTCCGCACAGTATTGCAGCGTTTGCTCTATGCAGCCCTCCAACATGTTGGCGGAGAACGCGGCAGCATTGTCGTAATGGATGATCTTGGCAAACCCGTGGATGCGACCATTGTGTACGGAAAACAATTCCACGACCACACCACCCAGCAGTTACGCGATACAGTGGAACGCGGACTTGCCGGATGGGTGGTACAGCATTGCAAACCAGCGCTTGTACCGGATACGAGCAAGGATGACCGCTGGCTGCGGCGTGCGGACGATTCTGCCGATAAGAGCGGCGCGAAATCAGCGATCTGTGTGCCGTTGATGGCGCGTGAACATTTAGTGGGAGTGCTGACACTTGTCCACTCCATCCCCAACGCTTTCAACGAAGATCATTTGGAATTGATGAAGGCCATCGCCGATCAGGCGAGCGTGGCCGTTTTGAATGCCCGCCTGTATACAGAAAGCCAGCGGACTGCGCGCATCATGTCCGCGCTGGCGGAAGGGGCGGCGGCGATCAATACTTCGCTCGAAATGCCCGATGTCTGGCGGCGCATCCTTAACCAGACCATGCAGGCTTTGCAGGTTGAAACCGTGGCGTTGGCTTTGATAGACAATACAAGCAACGATCTTGTCTTTCAGGCTGCGGCCGGACATAACTCCGGGAATATCCCCGGCAGGCATGTTCCACACAACCAGGGACTGGCGGGGTTGGTGGTAAGCAACGGTCACGGGTTGGTGGTACCAGCCGTCAGACAGGATTCTCGTTATGGCGAAGTGGACAGGTTCGGGGGAATCGAGATGCGCGCCGTCGCCATCGCTCCGATCCAATCGCAGGGAAAAGTCATCGGTGTGCTCGAGGCGGTTAATCCCATCTCCGGCGCTTTCGACCTGGATGCTCTGGTGGTAATGACCGGTCTGGGGAGCCTGGCAGGGACAACGATCCAGAATGCGGAATTTTTGGAGCGCCTGCAAAAAGCGCATCAGCGTTACCGCGAGTTATTCGAAGACAGCGTTGACCCAATCATTATTTCAGATTGGGAAGGCAGGGTGCTGGAAGCGAACCGTCAGGCAGTGATCCTGAGCGGGTATAGCAACGAGCAGTTGCACACCATGAGCATTGATCAGCTGCATGAAGTGAAATGGAATAATACCGGTTTGAATTTTGAAACGCTCAAGCGTAACGATGAATGTAATTACGAGTCTGGTTTGCTGCGGCGTGACGGCGGTAACACACCCATCGCCGTACATGCGCGCCGCGTGGAATTCGAAGAGACCGACTCGATCCAGTGGACGCTGCGGGATATTACCGAGCGCAAGGAGTTGGATGCCCTGCGCGATGACATGATCGCCATGATCTATCATGACATTCGATCTCCGCTTGGCAATATCGTTTCAAGCCTTGAAATGATGAGCAGTCTCATGCCCGAAGATAAGACGCTTATTTCGATGCTTAACATTGCCAGAAATTCCACAGCCCGCATTCAGCGCCTGGTAAATTCCCTGCTTGATATCAATCGCCTTGAGTCTGGCCAGCAGATCGTGGACCAGAATTCTGTGGATCCGCTTTCATTGATCCGCGAAGCCATTCGCGATGTGGAACCGGTCGCCACCGGGCGCCAGCAAAAAATCGAGATCAAGATAAACACCGTGCTTCCGCTCATCTGGGTGGATGTGGATATGATCCACCGCATGTTTATCAACCTGTTGGAAAATGCGATTAAATACACGCCGGTGGAAGGACAGGTTGAGATTGGCGGATTAACCGATGGCGTTCTTGTCAGGTTTTGGATTCGGGATAATGGCCCCGGCATCTCCCCCGCAGACAAGGAGCGTGTCTTCGAAAAATTCACCCGCTTGCGCGGCAAGAACAGGCCCAGCGGACTTGGCGTAGGGTTGGCTTTCTGCCGGCTCGCAGTGCTCGGCCATGGCGGTGAAATCTGGGTGGAAAGCGAGTTGGAAAAAGGTTCGACATTCTGGCTCACTTTGCCTGTTGCTCAAAAGAAAGTAACCGGCCAGCTCAGGCGCAAGACCGGCAGATTAACAATGAAGGAAGATTCACAATAAAAATTCCATCATAGTAACGCAAACCCTAAAGGTCTGTTCGTCATTCAACGAAAACCGATTAGCAAAAAGAACTTTAGGGTTTCTTTCGAAAAATAAGCTCAGAAGAAAAAATCATTATTTGTTTTAGGAGCAGTATGCAGGAAATAACAAAGAACATTCAGATCGAAGATCAATTTCCCGGCGTAACGCTCGGAGTGATCGTCACCCAGCGCGGATTAATTCAAGTCGACGCCCCCCCCTCGCCCGAAGATGCGCGTTCATGGCGCGCCGCGCTTATGAATCTCGGCGGCGGCATGGAGCGCGTGCTTATTAACCTCGATGCGCATCCAGACCGGACCCTCGGCGCGCGCGCCATGGATTGCACCGTGATCGCTCACGAAAAAACCGCCAACACCTTTCGCACCCGCCCAAGCACCTTCAAGGCGCAGGGGGAAGAAACAGGCGCGGATTGGGAATCCATCGCCGGGCTTGGCAGCGTGCGCTGGGCCCCGCCCGAAATTTCCTTCCTCGATCAAATGACCTTGCACTGGAGTGATTCACCCGTTCTGCTGGAGCATCACGCCGGTCCCTCCGACGGTTCCATCTGGGTTCACCTGCCCGAAGACAAGATCGTATTCATCGGCGATGCCGTGCTCAAGAATCAACCTCCCTTTTTGGCGGGCGCGAATCTCAAAGCCTGGCTCACATCATTGGACGCCCTGCTCGACGCCCCATTCAAGGGCTACACCATCATCAGCAGCCGCGGCGGCATTGTAACCACGGGCGCCATAAAATCGCAGCATGATTTCCTCAAGCATGTGCATGATAAGCTGGATAAGATCACGACGAAAAAACCGAATCCGGCCGCAATCGAAAAGCTGGTCACTTCACTATTGACATGGTTCAAAGCCCCGGCAGCGCGCCAGAAACAATTTGCCCAGCGCCTGCGCTACGGTCTGCTCCATTACAATGTACGCCAGGATCGCGGTTCCAGCGCGCAATCTGAAGAGGATTAGCAGGATGCTCCAACCCATCCTTGAGATAATTCGCGGCCAGGTGGTGGAGTCAACACACTTTGGTTCCATCGCGGTCGTAGACTCAACAAGCAAGCTCCTACATTCTTATGGCGATCCTTACGGGGTCGCCTTTTTACGCTCATCCGCCAAACCATTTCAGGCCCTTCCATTCGTGGAACGCGGCGGTGTGGAATATTTCAACTTAACACAAAGCGAACTGGCACTTGCATGCGCTTCGCACGAAACAGCACAAATTCACCTTGACGCAGTCAAAGCCATGCAGGGAAAGATTGGCATTCAGGAAAGCGACCTGCAATGCGGGCCACACCTGCCCGGCGACTCATCCAATTTGAGACTGGTGATTCAGCAAGGGATAACACCCACACCGAATTTCAACAACTGCTCCGGCAAACATACCGCCATGCTCGCGCACGCAAAAATGCGCGGACTTTCCCTCGAAAATTATCTCGCGCACGAACACCCCATTCAACAGGATATTCTCACAACGTTCTCCGAAATGTGCGGGATTGAAAAGGAAAAAATCGAGCTGGGTATCGATGGTTGCTCCGCGCCGAATTTCGCCGTCCCATTGATGAACGCCGCGCTTGGCATGGCGCGCATGTGCGATCCACGCGGTCTCAGTGAAACGCGCGCGGCAGCCTGCAAAAAGATCACATCCGCCATGACCGCCCACCCTGAAATGGTCAGCAACCACGGCGAATTCGATTGCGAATTAATGACTACCGCCGCAGGAAAGATCGTTACAAAACGCGGTGCGGAAGGTTTTCAGATCATCGGCTTAATGCCTGGCGTTTACGGCGGGAATGGCGTTGGCATCGCCTTCAAAGTCGCCGACGGCGATGCGGCCCGTATGAACGACAACCTCGAGTCTGCCCCGCGCGTGCGCCCCGCCATCACACTGGAAATTCTGCGTCAATTAAACGCTTTGAATGAAACACAACTGCAATCGCTTGCAAAATTCGGCCCTGAAAAAACATTGAAAAATTACGCCGGCCTCGTTACTGGAAAATCGCATCCTGTTTTCAATCTTGGATAAGCTAAAAAAGACTAAATGCAATGGAGTGCATCGCGCCAGCTTCTATGAGACAACCCAACAGAGTGGATTCTATAATTTATAAGATTCTTCCACCCGTCTGGTGCGACGCACTTGCATAAGGTGAGCTATCCGTATGAATGATTTGAAAAAACGCGCGCTTCAAATTCACAAAAAACTATTGGATGCCTTCGGCGAACCCATCTGGCGCAATCCCCTGCCCGCCATTGACGAACTGGTTTCCACCATCCTTTCGCAAAACACGAACGATGTTAACCGTGACCGCGGATTTAATGCACTGCGCGCAAAATTGCCAACATGGGAAGCTGTGCGCGATGCAAATGCGGAAGATGTGATCAACGCGATTCGACCTGCTGGACTCGCGAATCAAAAAGGACCGCGCATTCAACAGGTGCTGCGCACCATCACCGAAGAACGCGGCTCGCTCAACCTGGACTTTTTAGCTGGTCTACCCGTCGAAGAAGCGCGCGCCTGGCTGACGAAGTTCAACGGCGTCGGCCCGAAGACAGCCGCAATCGTCTTATGCTTTTCGCTCAACATGCCCGCCTTCCCAGTGGATACACACATCTACCGCGTCAGCGGGCGGACTGGCTTGCGCCCTGAAAAAATGACTGTGGAACAGGCGCACCCGCATCTTGAGTCAGTCTTCCCGCCAGAAACCTATTACGCGGCGCATTTGAATCTCATCCGCTTGGGACGCGAAGTCTGTGGCGCGCGCAAGCCCAGTTGCCCGAAGTGCCCGATCAATAAGTTGTGTGAGTATAAAGAGAAGACAAAATAGCATGTCATTGCGAGGGCGTTCTTGGCACTTTGCCCGAAGCAATCTCCGATTAAGCAGAAGATTGCTTCGTCGGAAAGAGCATCCTCCTCGCAATGACGGGATTCAATTTATGAATGACATTCCTCCCGTTAGCATTGCCTTGGAAAAACTTGGCGTTCCGCATAAAATATTCCGCCATGAGACGCCTGTCACATCGTTTGAGCAGGCCGCGAGTGACCGGGGTCAGCGCGCTTCGCAGATCGTACGCAGTATTTTATTCCGCATCGCAGAAGATGAATTCTTGATGGTTTTGGTGGCCGGCCCCGCACAAGTCTCATGGAAAAATTTGCGGAAATATCTTGGGCGTTCACGCATTTCGATGGCAACAGAGGATGAAGTCCTCGCGGTAACGGGTTATCGTATCGGGACAGTAGGGCCTTTCGGATTGCCGAATCAACTCAAGGTGTTGATAGATGCGAGCGTGATGCTCGAAGAGGAAATATCCATCGGGTCGGGAATGCGGAATACGGCGATCATCCTGAAGAGTGCGGATCTGCATCACGCTTTAAAAAATTCAGATGTTGTATCATTGGTTGAATAATCATGAATCACATAGTTTATCTCGCTCTGGGAAGTAACATGGGGAACCGCCTTGCAAATCTTAAGGCGGCCATTAGCAATCTTCCACCGCAAATGACGGTGAAGGTAAAGTCCCCGGTTTACGAAACACCGCCGTGGGGTTTTAAAGAGCAGGATGCGTTTCTGAATCAGGTGCTCAAGGTTGAGACTGGTCTTGCGCCTGAGCCGCTGCTGCGGCATTTGAAACGGCTTGAAGTTGCGTTGGGACGCGTGCCAAATTTCCAGAACGGGCCGCGCTTGATAGACATTGATATATTATTTTTTGACAGCATGATCATCGAAACGCCGCCGCTTGTGGTCCCGCATCCGCGTTTGCATGAACGCGCATTTGTGCTGGTGCCATTAAATGATATAGCGCCTGAGTTTGTCCATCCGCTGCTGAATAAATCCATTAGCGAATTGCTCTCAACATGTGACACTGAGGGTGTAAATTTGTATCCATAGCGGGGCTGAAAATAATTATTGATTATGTGAAAATTTTTCTACAAATCCGATTGTTGGATATAATGTCACCTACAAATCAATGCCCTGCCGGGTTGTTGATCTGAAACTTCGTTTTAGGAGGATACAATGACAGATCCCGCCATGCCCATTATTCGCCCCATGACCCTCGCCGAATTGCTGGATCGCTCGATTGGGTTATATCGCCAGAACTTTTTGAAATTCGTCGGCATATTTGCAATCCCATACATCCCATTAATGTTAATGCAAAGCGGGTTGACGTTTTTCGCATCCACCTCTGTGCTGAACGGAATAACCAGGGACCCGGCCAACCCGTTTTCTCCGGATATGATCAATGCCTTAATGGGTTCGCTGGTTTTTATCTTCATACAGTTCATACTGGTTAATGGGGTCGCCACCGCCGCATTAACCCGCGCTGTGGCAAATAACTACACAGGGAAACCGGTCGGGATTTTGGATTCATACCGCACATTATCCACATCATGGCTGAGATTGATTCTGGCCCTTATTCTTATTTTTATCCTGGTTTTTTTTCTCGTGTTTTGGTCGGTCATCCCGTGTGTTGGGTGGTTCAGCGGCCCGGGCATTTTGTTCTTTCTTGGGCTGGTCGTCACCCCCTTGATCGCGCCGATCATTTCATTGGAAAAGATGGGTGTGTTCTCCTCCCTCCGCAGGGCTTGGGATCTGGCGCGGACCCGGTTTTGGTGGCTGATGGGAATGGCCTTTGTGTTGACACTTCTGGGCCAGTTGATCGTGACCGGGCCGGTTTATTTGTTGAATTTCATATTGGGGACCGCCTTGTCTTCTTTTTCCGGTACCATGGAACAACAACTGGCGATCACCAGCATTATTCAGACCCTGATTACCATGTCCATGAGTTTGCTATATATCCCGTTGCAGTTGACCGTGATGACCGTGGTGTACTTCGACCTGCGCGCCCGCTCTGAAGGGTTGGATCTTGCCATGCAAATGTCAGGTGATACCGCCTCCGAAAATGAGGTGATCAGCCTGCCTGAAATTTCAAATAAATCATCCATGCCGTTTATCACCGGAATGGATATTGGACGCTTTGCCCTGCTTTCCCTGGCGGGCATCCTGCTTTATGCCTTGTTAATTCTTGTTTTCTTCCTTATTGGAATGGCCGCTTTAGGTGCATGAAAATCCTTCTGCGCAGTTTTTCACTGTTAGCGGTTGTCGCGGCCATTCTTGGCTTCACGGCTTTATCTGTGTCAGCTTCGAGTTTAACTTCAACCCGCGAAGATGATTATTGGGTTTTGGTTCAAAGTTCCCGCGATGCCGTGACGCATCTGAAAGGATCATCCGACGAGAAAGTAAAAGAAAGCCTGTCCAGTCTCGCCCGTGAATGGGAATCCATTACAGAAGTGGAAATGGATGGGCAGGTGGTCGCTGTAGACAATAAATATTTGCTTACGATCCTAAGCGCAGACAAACCCGACCTTGATCAAATCAGCGGCCTTCTGGATGCCCTGCTTGCCGCACATGAAAAATATCCGAACAAGGTTTTCTCCACCGCAGATATCGAGCCGCTTGATGTCATTTTGGCACGGCCTGAATTCCAATGGCCGGAACAGGCGCCCAACCCAATCAATGAATGGCTCCAAAAATTGTGGAATGACTTTAACAGGTGGTTGAACAGCATTTTTGGAGATAGGCAAATCACCATCCCAATTGACAGCGTGATATTGTCAGTTCTTGCATCCATTATCCTGGCTGTAGTTCTGATCTACGTCTTCCGGACTTTATTTGTTGATCTTATGAAGGAAGCGCAATTGAATGGCGCGGAGGGCGCGGAAAGTGAACCGCTCACGTCCGAAGCCGCGTTTGAAAAGGCGCAGGTGTTATCACGCGGGGGCGATTACCGTTCCGCAGTGCGTTATTTGTATCTATCGTCATTGCTGTTGATGGATGAGCGCGGAGTGCTTCGCTATGACCGCTCAAAGACAAATCACGAATACCTGCGCAGTGTTGCAAATTCTCCCGAACTCGCCGGACCATTGGAGGAAGTGGTCGAAGTATTCGACAATGTCTGGTATGGATACCACACCCTTGAAGAGGAAACCTTCAAGCATTACAGCGCCCGCGTGGAAGAGCTTAAGGAGAAAAAGTCATGAAGCTCTCCCGCGATGCATGGCTGGGAATTTGGGTTTTGTTGATGCTGGTCGCGGTGACAGTTGCGACGGTCTTGCAGCAAAGCAAAGCGCCTGTCATCCCATACCTGAGCACTTCTTCCGCGCCAAACGGGACACTGGCCTTAAAACTATGGCTGAATGAACTTGGCTATACACCGGCTGAATCTTCGCAAACAACCTTTGAGCTCTCGCAGAATGTAAACACGGTCTTCATCATCCAGCCGATTCTGGAAGTTTCGGAAAGTGAGTGGAGACTTATTGACAAATGGCTCGAAGAGGGCGGCGTTCTGGTCATTGCTGGGGACAGCACGCAAACATCCGCTGCCATGCGTCATTTTGAATTCTCGGCGATTTATTTAAAAAACCAGGCCGCTGAACTTTCAATTACGGCGCCCTTGTTGAAATCACCAATCCTGGCTTCGAAAGCGCCTGTCAAAACGCATCTTGCGCTTAAAACTGCGCGGACAGACTTTACTCCCCTTTTGTCTGTAGATGGCCAGCCGGTAATCGTTTCTTTTGAGCAGGGTAAAGGACGCGTCATTCTCTCCCCCACACCCTATCTTTTTTCAAACCTTGCGCTTAAAGATGACACTGTTGCCGCACTAGCCTTGAACATCCTGGCGCTGTCCAGCCAGAAGGGCATGGTGTGGTTCGATGAATGGCATCATGGATTTCAAACCGGGAGCATTATCGGCCCGGGACAATGGCTG